>NZ_JBGONQ010000034.1:0-64307 GCF_041439145.1 Vibrio sp. 1F255
AAGCCTTTTTTCTATCTAAATAAACAAGTTAGCTCTTAAGATCCTGTCTATGAATTAGCGATAACTTTCAGTTGTTGTGAACTTTAGCTACAGCTCAATGTCGTATTCGCGTGAATTGGTGTTTATGCGTCTTTTATCGTGTATCTGCCGTTTCCCGCATTTATACATAGTTTCACTTTAACCATTTTATGACTTGTGGCACGAAGAGAACTTATCTAAGCTAACCACAATTCAATGAGCTTGCTTTAACGACTAACAGATTTGATTACTGACTAATTTGCTGAACACATCGCTACTTTTCTTATCCACACAGAACCGCCGACAAAAGCATTCGCTTTGGGCGCTCTTCCTTACCGGACTGGTTATCGTAACTTGTCTGGCGAGCACTCTGGCCGTCAAGAAAGTATCGTTATCTGCATCCGCTAATGGCCAATCAGTCCTAGTTAGCACACAAACTCATACAGAAACCAGTAACCCTCAAACCAACATCGCTTCTTCAGAAAAAATGGCTGCTCTATACGCCAGCGTTTTCGGCTTAGAAGCCTCAAAAATGTTAACGTCCCCCAATTCAAATTCATGCAGCCTAAGTTCGAAAATGCTGACCTTTGCCGCCCCAAAAACCGGCTGGCTGATCCCATTCGTACTTATTATTGCTGTTGCGTTTAACTTACCTCCTCACATCTCGAGATTATCTAGAGACAATCATCGCTCTACTCGACCGACAAAACACCGATTGCATCTAAAGCACTGTATATTTAGAGAGTAAATAACCGGGCTACTACACCCTTTTATTTATTTTTTGGAGATACATTTGTGTACAACACACTACTAACTAAGTTTGTCGATTCATTGGCATTCTCTATGCGTACATGCGCGAAAACCTTAGTCACTGCCCTTTTGGTTATGACGTCATTTACCGCCTTGGCACAGACAACGGGCTGGCTTAGTGTGCCTGAGCATCCGCCTGTTAAAATGCGAATGATGTCGACGGGTGAACAGTCGGATGACGGCTCTAAGATCCAAACCGTGCTCGATGTCGTGCTCGACGGCGACTGGAAAACCTATTGGCGCAGCCCAGGCGAAGGTGGCATTCCGCCAAGCTGGGACTGGTCTGGTTCAACAAACATTGAGTCAGTAGAGTGGCACTGGCCGATACCTAAATACTACGAGCAGCTTGACGTCATGACGTTAGGCTACAAAAAACATGTCAGCTTTCCTGTCACTTTATCCCTGAAAGACAACACGAAGCCTGCGATATTCAGGGCATCGTTTACCTTTCCGTCGTGTACCAATATCTGTGTGTTAACCGATTACGATATCGAACTGCCGATTGACCCACAAACTTTAGCGCTCGATGAAGAAGCGATGTTCTTGTTCAACCAAGGCATGAGCCAATCTCCACGAGAAGCTAATCGCACTTCAGTCAATGGTCTATTTTGGGACAAGAGCAAGCAGCAACTGGTTACTCAGCTGACAAGTAAAAATGGCTGGGATAAGCCGATGGTGTTGATTGACGGGCAAGAAGTGATTGATGACTTCTTCTCTCAACCAAGCGTCTACATCACAGACAATACAATGACGGCCGTATTTGATGTGAGCAACTGGATAGGTGAAGTCGACTTAACGGACCGTAACGTGAGTGTCACCGTTTCAGACACTAATTTCGCCGAAGAGATGACGGCCCAAGTTGGCTCAGAACCGATCGCTTACCAAACAAGCAACAACGGCTTTTTGGCGATGATAGGCTTCGCTTTAATTGGTGGTTTGATCCTCAACATCATGCCATGTGTGTTGCCAGTCTTAGGAATGAAATTAAACAGCATCCTTCAAA
Organism: Vibrio sp. 1F255; assembly: GCF_041439145.1. Classification (NCBI taxonomy): domain Bacteria; kingdom Pseudomonadati; phylum Pseudomonadota; class Gammaproteobacteria; order Vibrionales; family Vibrionaceae; genus Vibrio; species Vibrio sp. 1F255. Next base: position 1,832 of record NZ_JBGONQ010000034.1, read on the forward strand.
ACCAAGGTGCATCTAATCGTCATATTCGACTCTCATTCTTAGCTTCTGCTTCAGGTGTCATTACATCATTTGCGCTGTTAGCCCTAGGTATGACCGCTCTAAAAATGGGTGGTAATGCAATTGGCTGGGGAATCCAGTTCCAAAATGTTTGGTTCATCGGGTTCATGCTGATCATCACTTTGCTGTTTTCGATTAACCTGCTTGGGTTATTCGAATTCAGACTACCATCAGGTTTAAACACCTGGATGGCAACCAAAGGCGATGACTCACATTCAGGCCACTTTGTTCAAGGCATGTTTGCAACGCTGTTAGCAACGCCGTGTAGCGCGCCATTCCTAGGAACCGCTGTCGCGTATGCACTTGGAGCAAGTTACCAAGAGTTATGGGCTATCTTCATCACGCTTGGTATCGGTATGAGTGCGCCTTGGTTGATCTTTGCGCTATTCCCAAGCCTAACCAAATTGCTTCCAAAGCCTGGGGCGTGGATGTTCAAAGTTAAGCTGGTATTTGGCTTAATGATGTTCATTACCAGCCTATGGCTAACAAGCCTCCTTAGCCCATTCATTGGTAAATTCCCAACTATCCTGCTGTCGCTATTTATCGTGATTTCAGTATTGATTTGGATTGGCCGTAAGTTGGGTCGCAAGGTGCTTATTCCTATCGTCGCAACCACAACCTTGGTGTTTGGTGCTGCATTGATCGTCGGTAGTGTCACCGCTGATAACTGGGCGACTCCGATTGTTGACGATCTCGCTTGGCAAAAGCTGGATGCGAAGCAAATCCCTCAGCTCGTTGATGAAGGCAAAACGGTGTTTGTTGATGTGACTGCTGATTGGTGTATCACTTGTAAAGCCAACAAGATCGGCGTCATCCTTCAAGACCCTGTCTACAGTCACCTACAGCAAGAAGACATTGTTTTGATGAAAGGTGATTGGACAACACCAAGTGAAAGTGTCACTCAATACTTACAAAGTAATGGGCGATTTGGTGTGCCATTTAATATCGTCTACGGCCCGAGCTATAAAAGCGGTATTCCACTGCCTGTCATTCTCAACAGTGACACTGTCGTTCAAGCCATCGACGCTGCGAGATAACTGATGAAGACTCCCAACAATGAAGATAAATCTAGCACGATTGAAGACGACGCTGTAAAGGGTGAGGCCAAAAAGCCAAGTCGTCTTAAGAAGTGGGGAAAGGAACTGGTTTCAATGATATTGATCGTTGGCGTGGTTTCATTTGCCATGGACTTTTATCACAGCAGAAGCATGCCTCAGGGTGATGCGATTCCAATTGTGGGTCAATCGCTCCAAGGCGAAGATATTGATGTTATCGAGCTAAGCAAAAATGGTAAGCCAGTCATTGTCTATTTTTGGGCGACTTGGTGTGGTGCCTGCAAATTTGTAAGCCCGACGGTTAATAGCTTCAGTGATTCCCATCAGGTGGTTTCGGTCGCTCTATCGTCTGGTCCAGACGAACGTGTCCAGCGCTACTTGGATGCAAAAGGGTATGACTTCCCTGTTATCAATGATCTTTCTGGGTCAATCAGCAGAAGTTGGGGCGTTAATGTCACGCCAAGTATTGTCATCATCAAAGATGGAAAGATTAGCAGTATCGCAACCGGCGTTACATCCCCTATCGGCCTGTGGTTAAGAACCTACTTTGCCTAAATCGCTCACAAAGAAAAACAGAGCAAAGCTAAGTAAATAAACCGACTCAGCCAGTTTAACAAACAATATTAATGTGAGCGCAACCTAATAAGCGCTCACGATTATCACGAATTAGAGAAAAGACAATATGAAAAAGCATCTGATAAGCGCACTGATTTTAGGCTCATTAATGAGTACTAATGCCTTCGCAGAATTAAACAAAGAACAAACTCAACAACTTGAAGAAATTAATCAATTCCTGAAGGAAAACCCATCGACGATCTCTGGATTGCATACCAGTTTAGAGCAGTACGTAGCAGGTCAAGAACAGTCGAAGAAAGCTCAAGCAGGAAGCCATGATTGGTTGTACAACAATGACGCTCACCCAATCACGGGCAATCCGGATGGCAAATCAGTCATCGTTAACTTTACTGACTACAACTGCCCTTACTGTAAGCGCTTGGAAAAAGGCTTGGTTCAATTAGCCTCTGAAAACAGCGACATTAAAGTGATCAACGTGTACTTATCGTTTAAGCAACAACAAGTTGCAGGGCTAGACACCAACGCGGCGCTATACGCGATGAAAGTATGGAAAGATAACCCAGCAGCATTCCCTGAAGTTGATAGATTGCTGATGGCGAAAAGCGGTATTCACTCGAAAAGCTCACTAGAAGCCGTTGCCAAGAAGACGGGAACAGAGGCGGAACTAAAAACAACTCAAGAACAAAACCAGGTTCTAACCACTAACCATCAAACGTTCAGTGCACTCGGCTTAACGGGCACTCCAACCATGATGATGAACGGAAATGTTTTACCAGGGTATGTGCCTTACGACCGACTTAAAGATATCGTGGATGACGCTTTTTAGTCGAGTGTAGATAGAGATAAAGACTCGAAAGAGAAGTGAATAAAAGCCGACTCGCGCAACCCGCAGTCGGCTTTTTCATTGCTTCGAAACAATAGAACACTTTGAAACGACAGTTTTGAAGTCATGGTTTTGAAACAAAAAAAGTCGAAGTGTCACCATCTCGCAATAGATTCTTAATTTACCCTCGCTACGCTAAAAGCAGTTCTGTCGATGAGTCAAAGACGTGTTAACTCAAGACAACTGTCCTTTGACCGAGCCTTGCTCGGTCTTTTTTTGCTTAACTCAGCAAGCGACAAACAAGCGCGCCCGGCTCCCTTAATGCATCCACGTTATAGCTGAGTACACGACCAGAAGATGGTGCGTGATAACGGCGACACTCATTACCAAAAGCGTCATATTGAATAGCCAACAGATCATCTTGTTCGACACTTTGCAAAAGCTCGATCTGAGGCAGCACAAAGCCACCGATATCGGCGCGGATAGACACGACGTTGTTGCCTTCTATCCAGTCCATACTTGGCAGCTGCTTTGCCTCAAACGGTTCTTCACCATCAAGCATCTCGTAGTAAGACAGCATATTAAAAACACCGTCCACGGCTCGTTGAATCATATCAGGCTGAGTAAACTTACCCATCCCCACTTCCACCGTAATGCTAGGAATTCCACTTCGATTCCAAACCGTTTCGAGAATACCTGGGTCGCCCGGATCATTGAGAACACAATCTGGCGTCATCAACCTTGCCATTTCAAGGCATTGTTCAATTCGGTAGTCAGCAAAAACATAAAGTGGGTAGACCGCGCCACGAGTTTGGGTATGTAGGTCAACGGCGAATGTCGCATTGTGTTTGAGTAAGCGATCCCACAAAGACGCAACAAAGCGCTCTGCCGCTAAGCCATTCGCATCACCCGGAAAGAGTCGATTAAGGTTGGCAGGGCAAGAGCCCGGATCCGAAGAGATGAAATCACGGCTATGGTTCAGCAAGCCAGACAAATTCACAGTAGGCACAATCGTTACCGTACCTTTGAGCGTTTTACCGACTAAGTCCCTGATAATTTGCTGTGCAGCCAACACTCCGTTTAGCTCATCACCGTGAATACCGGCGGTGATCATCAACTTAGGACCTTCTTGACTGCCTTTGAAAACAGAAACCGGCATGTTCTTAGGTTGCCCTAGCCCATCACTGGTGACTTGAAACCAAAACTGGTGCTCTCCAACGGGTAGGTCTTCAACATTCAAGGAGCCAATAACCTGCCTACCTTGTAAAACATCGCCTAAGTACTCTGTTTTCATCCAACGTCTCCATCTTGTTGAGCAAAATCTATTCTCTTCTAAGTTTTTGCATCATAGAGGATATCTTAATCAGTACAAACAGTTAATAAGATGAACAAGCTCTGACTTTCCCATAATACTCACGCATATCATCATCACTTCCCCTAAATAAAAGCTTGTGAAAGTCTGCACTTAAGAACCGATAAGTTATATAACCATTCACAAACCACTCAGTCTATTGAAATGAAAGTGCAATAAAATCAACACTTAAAAAGTTCCCTATTCACGAAAATGTAATTTTATAGAAATGAAAGCTTAATTTAGCTGCTCTAAATTAGCTTCATATCGAAACGGAGAGCACATTGCTCACGGATTTTAAAATACAAGGTAAGTGATTATGAAAAAGGCAGTTCTAGCTTCTGCAGTGGTAGCGGCACTAGTTTCAGGTTCTTCTCTAGCAGCAACAGTTTACAGCTCTGATGGTACAGAACTTAAAATTGGCGGTCGTGCGGAGGCTCGTTTCAACGTATCTGACAACAACGAAAGCGCATCTGACAGTTCTTTCAAAGACAAGTCACGAGCTCGTGTGAATATTTCAGGTAAATCTGAACTTTCTGACGGTTTATATGGATTCGGTAAGTATGAAGCAGAGTTCACTAGCGCATCAACAACAGAGTTCGAAGACGGAAGTGGCAATACTGTAAAAATTGAAAATGAATCTCTTACCAATCGCTACTACTACGCAGGTTTAGGAACCAAATTCGGTGAGTTCTCATACGGTAAGCAAGATTCTTCACAGGTAATGCTGACTGACATTACAGATACAATGGCAACATTTGGTGCAGATGCTGCTGATGCCGTTGATGGCAACAAAGATAAACGTGAGAATAACTTCCTTTACTCTGGTGAGTTTGACGCGTTGACAGTGCAAGCGAACTATATCGCCGCAAATGAAAAAGATGCCGATAGCTTTGGCCTCGCTGCTATGTACAACCTAGGTGCTTTTGACCTTGGTGCGGGTTATGTTTCTCAAAAAAATGGTAACTTCGATGACGACCAAATCAACCTTGTAGCTCAGTTCTCTATGGATGCGCTTACTGTTGGTGGTCTATACACAATGGCTTCAGTTGCAGATGAAGACTACACAGGCTATGAGCTTTCAGCTATCTTCAAGGCAACTAAACAGCTATCACTAATTGGTGTATACAACTACGGCGAGTTCGATAAAGCGGCTGACGAAGAAGCAAATAACTTTGCTATTGAAGCGGTGTACAAGTTTAACGGCCACATTCGCACATATGCTGGTTACAAGTTTGAACAGCGAGACAATAAAGATGACCAACTACAAGCGGGCATCCGTTACGACTTCTAATCTAAATCGACTTTAGATACAGACTAAAAGGTTGGGCAATAGCTCAACCTTTTTTCATATTCAAATATTCTGACTGACTTCATCAATGCTTTTTCTGGTTAAGTGGTGCTAAATCCGTATCATAGGTGTACCACATCAAATAATTAGAAGCATCATGTCACAACACCATCCGATCCAAGGCGCTAGCTGGATGCTAACCGCAGGCCTAGCCTTTGCCGTTATTAACAGCCTAACTCAAATTGCTAGCATTCATTTCGGACTTACTTCTACCACCGTCGCCGTCATTCAATACGCTATCGCGTTGTTCGCTATTCTTCCTTATCTGAAAACGCTGGGCATTCGTCGCGCGCTAAAAACCGACAACCTCAAATTGCACGTATTTCGTGTCTTCTTGTCTGTTATTGGTATTCAACTTTGGATATGGGCACTGGCTTACCCAGTACCAATTTGGCAAGGCATTGCCCTTCTCATGACGTCGCCACTGTTTGCAACCATAGGTTCAGGGCTTTTCCTCAAGGAGAAAGTTGGAGCTGCTCGCTGGAGCGCGACCTTAGCCGGTTTCGTAGGTGCGATGGTGATTCTAGAGCCGTGGGCTGAAGATTTTAACTGGGCAACGTTATTACCAGTCGGTGCCGCTTTCTTCTGGGCATGCTACTCACTGATGGTGAAAAAGCTCTCTTCACAAGACAGCCCTTCAACCATGGTGGTTTACCTGCTGCTATTAATCACACCATTTAACATCCTGCTTGCCGCGCCAGATTGGCAGACGCCAAGCGGCGGCACAATTTGGGCTATCTTGATTGTTATCGGTGTTATGACGGCACTCGCTCAATGGGCGATTGTAAAAGCCTACTCAGTCGCTGATGCTTCGTTTGTGCAACCTTTTGACCACGCCAAATTACCGCTAAACGTTTTAGCAGGTTGGATTGTGTTTAGTTGGGTTCCACCGGGTCGTTTATGGCTAGGGGCTGCTATTATTATTGCGTCAGTTGCATTTATAACGCACTGGGAAACTAAAAAACCTTCAAAAGTGAAGAAAGTTTAAGGTTGGTGAAATAAATAGTTCAACAGTCCGTTCTATATAGATAAGAGAATTCAAACGAGGCCGTAACCATGAAGAAACCAGTCAAGATTACACTATACCGTTGGGCAGGCAGCTGGGGTCCATTTAAAGTTAACATCCCATGTGGAGAATGTACCCTTACCAAAGACATTCTGAAGGATACTTTTGAGAATGAGTTGGCCGATGTCGATGTCGAACTGGAAGTGAAAGATTGGTTGTCTCACTGGTGGGAGCCGCTAAAACTAGGCTCTTGGCATGCTCCAATCCTTGTTGTTGAAGGCAAAGTGGTCAGCCAAGGTGAAGCGCTGAATCGCGGTGTGTTAATCCAATCGGTGATCAAAGAGTGGACCAAACGAGACAGCCTAAAAGGCAACATCGTTTATGGTAAGGCGACCTGCCCATTCTGTGTTAAAGCGAAGAAAATGCTGGATGAAGCGGGTGTTGAATACCAATACCACGATGTCGTAAAAGACAGCGCCGCTTTGTACCGTATGATTCCAGAGGTAAAAGCACACATTGGTGAGAAAACACCGGTCACCGTCCCGCAGATCTGGCTTGATGGTAAGTACATCGGTGGTGCCGATAACTTAGAAGCGTGGATGAAAGAGAATGGCTTAGATAGCATCCCTAATAATGTGGTCGACTTATCCAATCAATCTGCTGGCTGAGTTCATTAAAAGCCATTAGTCAGAAGCTTAATTGGTATTTTTTGTGTCCATCCACAACAAAACAAAGCGATAACTTTCACCAATCGCTAAAACGAAAAAGGCCTTAAACTTCATCGAGTTTAAGGCCTTTTAAAATTCCGTTTTTGAAAATGCTTATTTAGCCATTTTCTTCATCATTCGCTTAAAGAACGATGGTTTCTTTGGCTTTGAAGTGCCGTACAATGCGTCGTGCATCATGTTTTTTGCTGCCATTTGACCAAGGTATGCGTGGCCTAGTTCGTAATTCATGCTTATCTCCGCACATAATCAACTTTCTTTAGCGCGGATTCTACACTTAAAACGCCCAAAAACAAGATCTAAATCACACTTTAATGCAATATTAAGCATTCACTTGCAATTAGCCTAATTTTGTCTCTGTGCTAATCAGCATTGTTTTTGTATATCAATGAGTTAACCTAAATTCTGGTTTGAGCTTAATGCTCCATTCCTAATAACAACCCAAGACATTGATTTAGACACTGATAAAAAAAGCAGCTCAATAGAGCTGCTTTCTAAAATGCTTTACTGAGAAACCTAGCTGCGCTTTGGCTGTCTGTAAGTTTTACCGGCAATTTGGTATGTGTCTTTTTGCTTCAATTCAAACATCGTTTCAAAGAACCAAGCTGCAAATTTGATTAAGTCATCGCCTTCATTCATAACATGTTCGATGTACTCTTGCTCTTCGCCTTGTTCATTTTCTTGAAGCGTCACGTGGTAAATACGCTTTTCGCCTTCCACTTCAGCAAGTGCAAATTGACCAGTCAGTGATGCAGCAGCCTCAGCGACTTCTGTATCCTCATTGGATTTCAATAGCTCAAGCGCTTGAGGCAGGCCATCTAGTGCGCAGATAGCTTTTACCAGTACTTCAAATTCATTTTGCTGCATTTTGTTCTTACCTATTCAATGGACCGAAGCATTGTAGAAAACCATCAGCACAAATACAACGTATTAACGATGGTGCGTTAAACGATAGTGAATTTAGTGTTTAGCTATATTCCACTTCAACAGTATCGCCTTTGTTGTTCATTTTGGTTGAAGACCAAAGCACTCCGCCCATGGCTGCGCCAATAATGAGGTAGAACACGCCTAACTGTAGATGAGTCGTGACCCAACTTTCTACCAGATACCCACCCAATAAACCCGCTAAACACATCTGAATAGAGCCCGACAATGCCGATACTGCGCCCGCTTGCTTCTTATGAGGTTCTAATAACATGCTGATTGATAATGGGAACGAAATGCCTTGTGCTATCGCCAACCAAGTAAACGCCCAAACCAAGTTAAAGATGGATAACTCATGAGTAAGAAGCCAAGTTCCCGATGCCAAGATAATCAAAATAGCTAGGCTCATCAGTTGGGGCGTACTAAACCTACGATTGAGTAAGTTTAAAGCGACGCTACCGATCAGTAAGCCTGCCGAAGGGACAATCATCAATGAACCATACTCAGCGGCGGTCAGCCCCAATTGCTCTTGCATTAAGAATGGAAACAACGATAGCGATACCAAACTCGCCATGTAGCTCATCCAGTTGTAACTGGCACTGGTCAACACTTGGCGATTGGTCAACAAGCGTCCGTAGTTATTCACCACTTGGCACGCATCAAAGCGGCTCTTTCCGTATGGCAAAGTTTCATGCAGAACAAAGTAACCCAGTGTGAATATCGCTAGTAGATACAATAAAACGAACAGGAACACCTCCTGCCAACCGAGGTGAAATGAAATCCAACCACCGAATACCGGCGCAATGATCGGCATAATCGACGCGGTGATCGAGATATAAGACAACGCTTTGGTAAGCTGTGAACCATCATAGCTGTCACGAAGCACACTTCGCCCAAGAACCGAGGCACTACCCGCCCCTAAACCTTGTAGCAAGCGACCAACTTCTAGCGCCGTCATATTGTCAGAAAACACAACACAAACGACTGTACCAATCAAATAAACACCCTGACCTAACAAGAAAATAGGTCTTCTTCCCACCGCATCGGACATCGGTCCGTAAAATAGCTGAGACAAGCCAAAACCCACCAGAAACAGCGTGACGAGCAGCTGTACATCTACTTGAGTAGCACTTAAGTCAGAAGCAATTAACGGCAATGCTGGCAAGTAGATGCTCACACCCACCTGCCCCGTAGCAATAATCATCATTGCTAAGAGTAACGGCGTTTTTTTAAAGGTCGATTGGCTCAAAAAATTCCCTATTCGTTTGATATTTGTTCATTAGATGAGTTTACATTCAAAACCAATAATTGATAATTAGCTAAATTGGAATTTTATTAAGTCCTAACAGGAAATAATATGGATTGGATTCTTAACGTAAAAAGCTACGTCAGAGTAGTCGAAGAAGGCAGCTTCAATGGTGCTGCTCGAAAGCTGAACACCACCAGCTCGGCGATCAGTAAAAGAGTGAACTGGTTAGAAGAGCGCATCGGCACCCAACTGTTAAAGCGTACCACGCGATCAATTAGCCAAACCGAAGCAGGTGCGCTCTTTTACCTGCGAGCCAAGGATCAGCTCGACAATTGGCAGTCCATTATTGATGAGACTCGCTCGGTTAACCAAACCCCAGCAGGCCTATTAAAGATTGGCGCTACGATTGCGGTTGGCTCTAAGTTTCTGGTGCAATACATGGACGACTTCTTAGAAAAATACCCAGACATTAAGGTGCAGCTGATCACGACCACGCCAGGCCAATTACCTGAACTGGGCTTAGATCTGGTGATCAGTCGTGAACTGGAACAGCTCAACTCCTTAAGCTTCAAGAAAACACCGCTGTTTGAACACAAAGCCAGCTTCTATGCAGCGCCAAGCTATTTAGCTAAACATGGTTACCCCGCCAACGAGCAGGACTTAGAACAACACAACTCTTTGATTTGGGGAGAGCGCCCTACCCGAGAAGTCACACTCACCAAAGGGCAACGCATCACCCTCAATGGTAACTTTGCGACCACCAATCCAGAGGCTTTGTTTCATGCTGCGAAGCGAGGAATGGGCGTACTGTTAACCATCAAAGCGATGATCAAAGAGGATCTAAAGCAAGGGACATTAGTTCCAGTATTGCCAAATATTACCGCCGACGAAGTGATGGTTTACGCATACTACCCTAAGCTTGATTACTCGCACACGCGAACCAAGCTCTTTTTGGACCATCTGAAAGACAGGCTAGACAAAGAGCGTAGCACGCAAGCTCTGTGAAATAAGTCACATTTTAATTTGAAAAGTTATACAACACGGCCAATAATAAACTTGACGCATATAGATTATACAAGTTCGCACATATACAAGATAATACGTATACCGCTTACACAGTGAATCTGGTTAACTAGGGGTGGTGGCTATGACTCAACATACGCACAATAGCATGATAGACACAGAGCGCATTGGCCGTTTGCTGAAATTGGAAGGTATCGACCTTTTAGAGTCAGCTGTGCTTACTTTACATCAGACCTTTGATACTCAATACACTAGCATCATTGAGAAGAAGTACTTCCCTGACCAAACCGTTCCTTTGGTGATCGCCCATTCTGATCATGTATTACATGACAAAATCAATGCGCGCCATGGTCACATCTACCAACAAGCCGTCAATCAAAGACACCCAGATTGCTCATTTGCTCAGTACATCGTCCAGTCATTGCCAACATCGGCATTTAGGCAGGAAATCACCTCACAAAACTCCATCGCGATCCCGACTCGAACTCAAAGTGGCGAAGTGATGGGCGTGCTGTTTTCAACGTTCACCTCGCCTCTTAGCCCTGATCAGCAACAAGACGTGGTAAAGCACCATCAATTGTTCGCCGACATCATCATCCACACCTTGCGTGAAATGTGGTTTAACGATCGTTCCGAACAACTTGTAAATCAGCTTAGTTATGAGGTGTCACACGACAGCCTAACCGGGTTACTCAACCGAAGCTGTTTATCAGATACCTTAGAGTCGATTACTCAACAGAGCGTCACTCCGTTTACATTGGCTTTACTCGATATCAATAGCTTCAAAGCCATTAATGACATGCACGGCAATTATATTGGCGATAAAGTACTTCAATTTGTCGCAGAAACCTTGCGGAGAACCTTACCCGAAAGCAACCTGACTTTCCGGACTGCTGGCAACGAGTTCGCCTTCATCACCTACCATTCTGATCCGATAGCCGTGTGCGAACAAATACTGGCCAAAATTAAGCAGGGCTACAGTAGCGTTGATATCAAGATAGATTTCGACGTCAGCATCGGTATTGCCAGTTCGGATGGAGACAACAAAGACGTTGAGCAAATCATCTTCAATACCAGCTTGGCGCTTAAAGAGTGTAAACACAGCCAAGATACTCATATTCAATGTTATGACACTCACTTAAGAGTTCGTTACCAAAGAAAAACCGAGCTAGTCGCAGCGCTACGAAGTGAGCTGGAAAACCCAATTTCACAAAGCTATATCCCCGACAGCAATGGAATGTACGTAGTGGTACAGCCGATTGTGGGTCAAGGTGAAACGCAATGGGAATATTTCGAGGTACTGACTCGCTGGAAAACCGCCAGACATGGAGACATCTCACCCGTAGAGTTTATTCAAGTGGCAGAAGAGTCAGGGCTGATTGTCGAATTAGGTGAACGCATTATTGAATTGGTGTGCCGCGCTAAAACCACACTAGAGCAAGGCTTGGGCTACAAGGTTAAACTTGGAATCAACTGCTCTGCGCACGAGCTTACTGATTCGAAACGTTATATATCCTACCTGACTCGAACCATTGAACAGCACCATTTTAAGGCGAATGAGTTTGTTATCGAGTTAACCGAAACCGTTCTGTTATCGCCAACACAAGAGACAAAATCCGCGCTTAACTTTCTGAGAGGACAAGGCTTCACGATTGCACTCGACGACTTTGGTACAGGCTACTCCAGTTTGAACTACATCCACAGCTACCCTATCGATTGCATTAAAATTGATGCGACCTTTATTCGAGACTTGTTAACTAGTTCGACCTCAGAGAGCGTAGTATGGCTGATTGTTCAACTGGCCCATAGACTCGATGTATCTTTGGTTGCGGAAGGTGTTGAGAAGCGTGAGCAATTAGAAAAGCTGCACGCGATGGGATGTGACAAGATCCAAGGTTACCTCTACTCACCTCCAATGCGGCCTGAAGCTATCGTTAGCTATGTCGCGCACTCAGAGCCTTTAGTTTAAACCCTTACCGAACCTTCTATTGAGAACTAAAAAGCCGCAAGAGCATCACTTAACACTGACTGTGCTTTGTGATGCTCTTGCGGCTTTAAAACAGTTTAATGGCTAGCTACTTACTAGCATTATTAACCATTGCTAGATTACGCGTTTCTAACGCTGCCTTCAATAGCTTGTCGGCTTCATCTCTCGCGGCTGTGAATGTCGCTTTTTCCTTTTTAGGCACAGAATCGGCCATTGGGATATTCGCTTTCATCGCATCAACAGGGCGACCACGTTCGATCAGTTCATAGTGCAAGTGAGCACCTGTCACTCGACCCGTTTTACCCGATAGGCCAATACGTTGACCACGAGATACCGTTTGTCCTTTACGAACAAGGATCTTGCTTAAGTGCAAGTAGCGCGTTTTATAAGTGCTACCGTGTTGAATCACCACATAGTTACCCGCATAAGGGTGTTTACGCGTCATGATCACTTTGCCATCACCCGTTGCTTGAACAGGTGTGCCAATTGGTGTCGCGAAATCCGTACCGTTGTGCGGTGAAATGCGGCCAGTCACAGGGTGTAAGCGCTTAGGGTTAAACTGAGAACTTTGGCGCCAGCTACTGCTCACTGGGTAACGTTGGAAAGCACGTTGTAAGCTATCGCCATTAGCATCGTAATATTGTCCGTCAGTGTGTAAGTATGCTGACACAACGCGGTTACGATTCATGATCTTAATTGCTTCAATTTCACGTTTTCCGGTTGCAACACCATCAACATATTGCGCTTTTTGAAGCACTTCAAACTGATCGCCAGCACGTAGGTCTCGGCTAAAGTTCAGCTTATCTTTAAGAAGAGTCACAATATGGTCAATCTCAAGACTGCTCAGGCCAACCTTGTTCGCCGACATAGAGAAGCTGCCTTGAATATCACCCACTAAAGGTTTTTGCTTCCATTCACCAGGAATAGAGATGTCTTCGAATTCGTAGCTGCCGTCATCAAGTAATCGGTAAACCACTTTGTCCGCGACGCTAAATTGAAGTTCCATTTTAGAAAGGTCGCCGGTCGCTTCATCACGCCAAAAGCGTAATGTATTACCCGGACGAAGCGTATCTAAAGCAAGGAAGTTCAAATCAGTTTCCATCACGCTCATCATCGATTTGTAAGAAAATCCAAGCTGAGTGAAGATGCTACTCAAGTTATCGCCCGTTTGAATTTGATACTCAAATGTCGGCGGCTCAATAACGGTAACAGAAGATGGTGACAGAATTGACTCAATAACGGTTGAGTCGGGCAAATCAAGATCGATCGTTTTCGTCAGATCCGATTGTGACGATTGCAAAGCAACACCAATCGCAGCAATAAGTGGCAGTCCCAAAATAGCTACTTTTTTTACAGGTGAAAGCTCAGTAAACGGAGAGGGAAATATTTTTGAATACACGGTAAACAGGTCTTTCTACGATATAAAGGCATAGGATATGCTTTTCAAACGCATAAATCATCATTGCATTGTCATAATATGATGTGAATCTGCCCAATTTGGACTAAGTCATTGAGTTACCGTAAGTGGAAACCCGCTTCACGATTAATAATATTAACCGCCAAAATAAAAAAGCAGAAACGGCTAGTTTCTGCTTTCTATTGATTCACGCTACTTCATCTCGATTAAGCGTTAACCGTCGATACCAAGCAATTGTCTTCACCAAACTCATTCGGGATATAACGATCGGCATTCGCATCGTTCACCCATTGTTGGTCATCAACTAGGTAGCGGAATTGAAACTCGCCATCTTTAGGTAGGCGAGTTTTAAACTTGTAAACCTTACCTTTGGCCAGTTTTTTCATTGGGGTGGCTTTCCAATCAAGAAAGTCAGCAACGATGGATACAGAGTTCGCTTCTTGAGCTTCTAGCTCGAAGGTCACTTCAACTTCATCTTTCGTCTTAAAAAAACGTTTATTAATCATTCGCAAGCTCCATTTGTAATAATAAGCGGACACAAAGCTAACTGTGTCTAAATTTCATTCATCTAACTAAGATAATATGTAATTTGGCTCACATAAACAACAGATCCTTACATTCACGAAAACGTTATTGCTTACCAATTGATTGCGTATCAAAAGAAAAACTCATTAACACCTTTTCAGAAGGGGGTTCTGCAAATGATTGTTCCGCAGAATGCTGAGTAAAGCCGATAAAACCTTCCCCAGTAAGTTTATTCTGTGATTGCGAACCTGGCTGCTGAGCTACCTCCAATGTCTGAATTTGTATACGATCACCCAGTAAAAGTTGGTCGACTAACACCACACGGCTTCGTTGCTGGTCATGCTTAAACAGGCCTAGATAATAGAAAACACCGCTGCCTTGGTTAGATATCCACATCGGCGCGACAAAGAAACTCGCCTTGCCCAACGTGGCGGCTGAAAGATTATTGGTGTCTACCGTTACCACACCGCGCTCAACACCTGAGTCATAGCGTCCAAACGCGATGGCTCTAGGCTCATCAACTTCATTGATAAAAGCGTAGGCGTTAGTCTCAGGAACTTTAATTGTCCATGGATTGGTCGTCTTCAAATCAAAAACGGTTTCTACGACTGGGTCATAACTCACTTGAGAAGAAGGAAACTTCGCCAAGATCTCTTCATCACTTAAGCTAAAGCGATAAATACCCGCTACTATCACCACAACCAGCATGACAATTGGAATCAGTAGAATCAGAGGGATAGGTAAGATTTTCTTTTTCATGGGCAATTATATTCTTTTGTTTTCATCCAGTTGTGCAGACCATAAAGGGCTTTAGTATAATTATCAATACAGGGTTAACCAGAAGTGGAGCATGGATGGATATCAATCATATTAAAGACAGAAATATCAGAAGTTGCGAATGCCGCTGTGGAGCAGTCAACCTAGTATGCCGAGGTGAACCTCAACGTACATCTGTCTGCCATTGCTATGAGTGTCAGAAACGCACCGGAAGTGTGTTCGGCGTTCAGGCTCGGTTCCCAATAGAACAAGTTACACTCAGCGGTGAAGTGACCTCTTTTTCACGCATCAGCGATACGGGTAATGAAGTCACCTATCAGTTTTGTCCCAAGTGTGGCACCACCATGCTTTTGCAGTCGGTTGCCGCCGCTGATTTTTATATCGTCCCGCTCGGATTATTTAAAGAGCAAGACTTCCCACTGCCGAGCTTTTCGGTTTATGAAGAACGCAAACACGGTTGGGTTAAGTTCGACCACCAAATGAGCCATTACAACTAGTTCGTCATTGAGCGTTATCTTTATCTCGTTATTGACCGTTATCTTTATATAGCAACAGTATTAAAACAAACTGCAATACTGTTGCCTAAGATCAAATATCAACGCTTCACAGCGCTAGCGTATCTTTTGTCTAGCGTTATAATCTTGCTCCTCTATTTAACCCAGGGTGAACCACATGATTTCTAAGTTACCTCGCTGGGTTGAATACGGCGCCCTTTTGTTAGCTGGTCTTGCTGGCAGTGTTAATGCTATCGGCTTACTTGGCTTCCAACATCAAGCTATCTCCCATATCTCCGGCACCATGTCTTTGCTAGGCAGTAGCCTGCTTACACCGACCTCGGCTTCTGTTCACCTCCTATTGGTGATCATGAGCTTCATGTTAGGTGCGGCGTTCAGCGGGTTCTTTATTGAAAACCAAGCATTGAAGTTAGGACGCCGTTACGGTGTTGCACTATGTATTGAGGGTGGATTGCTGTTTTTGGCGCTGTGGACACTGTTGCAAGGCTATACTTCAGGTCAGTATTTCGCTTCAGCCGCGTGTGGTTTGCAGAACGCGATGATCACCACTTACAGCGGGGCAATCATTCGAACAACACACATGAGCGGGATCATTACCGATCTTGGGATCATGATTGGCGCTCGCTTAAAGGGGATGCCTTTTGACTGCCGTAAAGCCAAACTGCTAATTTTCATTGTGGTTGGCTTCCTGTTTGGCGGCTTAATTGGCGCTTGTCTGTTCCAACGCTTCGAAATCTTGGCATTGGCTTTCCCTGCCTCTTTTGCTTTCATTATTGCGTTTAGCTACTGGTTATACTTGACCTATCGAACTGAAACCCCAGTCAATTTATAAATATCTGGCAATATAACCTCAAACTACGTAACATCCGCAACACTTTATTCTAAACTCTTAATACGTTGCAGAATAACCAGTATGAATATTTAGCTATATTTGATGAATAGTATTGCAAGCGATATTAATACTGGGTAATCTTGCACCCAATGAGAAAATACGGACGTTTAGTGAATAAAAATGCCAAGGATGTGGCTTTTTTACGTGTAGAAATTCGAGAACAATAACATGTCTAACAACAAGAATACTGCTCAAACAGAGAAATCTAAAGGCAGTTTCTGGGTTTTCTTAATCCCATCATTGATTGGTTTATTCCTTTTCATGGCGCCAATCAGCTATCAAGGTGATCTAACCATCCCTGTAGCTATCTTAGCCAAATCAATTCAAGCGGTTTTCGGTGAATATCTAGTTCCTATCATCACTGCGATCGTTGCTTTCATGTCTGTAGCTTCAGTTTTAAGCACCATTTTTAAGCCTACATTCATTACATCAAATTCATTTTTAAACGGCCTTTTCAACCCATCTCCACTGTGGTTGCTGGTTCGTTTAATTGGTGGTGCTGCAGCCGTTATGGCTTTCTTCCAAGTTGGGCCTGAGGTTATTTGGGAAGAAAATACTGGTGGTCTGGTTCTAGAAGGCCTGCTTCCGACACTGTTCTCAGTATTCATCTTTGCTGGTTTGCTACTTCCGCTTCTACTTAACTTTGGTCTACTAGAGCTGTTTGGCACGCTACTAAGTAAAATCATGCGTCCAATCTTCAACCTACCAGGCCGCAGTGCTATTGACTGTATGGCTTCTTGGTTGGGTGACGGCAGTGTTGGTATCCTGCTTACAAGCAAACAGTACGAGAAGAAATTCTACACTCAGCGTGAAGCTGCGGTTGTTGGTACGACTTTCTCAGCAGTATCTATCACATTCAGTCTTGTGGTTATTGCTCAGGTAGAACTAGAGCACCTGTTCCTACCTTTCTACGCAGCAATCTGTTTAGCGGGTATTGTGGCAGCGGTGATCATCCCTCGCCTTCCACCACTAAGCATGAAGAAAGATACTTTCATTGATGGCAGCAAGCCGCACAAAGACGCTGACGCGATCCCAGCAGGTCACTCAACGTTCTCTTGGGGTCTTGAGCTAGCGGTAAATAAAGCATCTCAAGTAAAGTCGGCTAAATCTGTATTTGGCGAAGGCGTTCGTAACGCCGTAGATATGGTATTTGGCGTACTGCCTGTTGTTATGGGTTTAGGTACAATGGCACTGGTTATTGCGGAATACACGTCTGTGTTCTCAATCCTAGGTCAGCCTTTCATTCCATTCCTAGAGCTACTTGGTGTTCCTGAAGCGGTTGCAGCATCTGAAACGATTGTTGTTGGTTTTGCGGATATGTTTATTCCTGCGATTCTTGCCGCTTCTATCGACAACGAGATGACTCGCTTTGTTATTGCAGCAATGTCGGTAACTCAGCTGATCTACATGTCTGAGGTGGGCGCTCTACTTCTAGGCAGTAAGATTCCAGTGAACATCTTAGAACTGTTTATTATCTTTATTCTACGTACGTTAATTACGCTTCCAGTTATCGCTGGTGTAGCGCATCTAATATTCTAAATTAGATACTACTTATGTAACTCAATAAAGATTCAGTTTATAAAGCCTCACTTTTGTGGGGCTTTTTATTTGCGAAAATATATACACAGTATTATTTGGAGTTCAATTAATTTATAAGCTCTGCATGTCATTTGATTTCATATCGTTTGTTCACCCCGCCTCTTTTTAATAGAAAACTGAACGCATAACTATCAAATTAATACATTCTTAATTCCTCCTTAAACTCCGTCTAGCCCCATTCCCCAACTCATTGAACCAAATACTAAAAGCAACAAATATGCGCTTTAGTGAATTTTGCATTGTTTAGGTTGTTGTATTTTTGTAGTCTATTTTGTGAAATTACATTCAAGTAAAATCCAATCTAGTCGATATATATAATTACAAAAACACGATTAACTTTAGTCTTCGCAAAGCCTGTGAGAAGGGGAAAACTCAATGAAATTTAGCCATAAGGTGGTTGCTGCATCATCAGCCTTGCTGCTAGTGACAGTATCATTGCTTTCAATACAACAACTTTACACTGTAAGAAGTGCAGTAGAAAACCACGTCAATGCGAGCCTGAAAGAGATGGTCTCGGGCGTGAAAAATACCGTCGTATCGGAGATGAACGCCAAGAAAGCGTTGGCTCAATCGACGACTGAAGTCATCGAGATCAACCCTGAAGATCGCGCTTACGTTAAAGAAATCTTAGAAAAGCCAAAGCTTAAAAACAGCTTCCTAGCGGTTGGTTTTGGTTATGAAGCAAACGGTTTCGTTATTGAAAATGATGATGGTTGGGATGCCGGTCCAGACTACGACCCACGAATTCGTCCTTGGTACATTGATGCTAAATCCAAAAACAGTTTAGTTGTTACCGCTCCTTATGTGGATGCATCAAGTAAGAAAGTCATCATATCAGTAGGTACTCCAGTTAAAGACAACGGCCGCTTTACTGCGGGTATGTTCTACGACCTAGAATTGACGAACCTTGCTACCTTGGTCAACCAAGTGAACTTGTTTGATGCGGGTTATCTGTTCCTAGTAACAGCCGACGGCACCACGATTGCTCACCCAAATGCGAAAAACAACGGTGAAACGCTATCAAGCTACATGCCACAAGCGACTATTCGTGAAGGCTCTCAAGAAATTGAAGTCGACGGCAAAATGTTCCTAGTTAATTTCACCCACATCCCTAGTGAAGATTGGTACATCGGTGCCATCCTGGATGAAGAGATCGCTTTCCAAACCGTTGAAGAGTTGAAGAACAGCTCAATGATCTACTCTTTGATTGCGGTAATTCTCAGCATCATTGCTCTAACAGTTCTAATTCGCGTGTTAATGCGTCCACTGGATGCACTTAACCAAGCGATTCAAGATGTAGCAAGTGGACAAGGTGACTTAACTAAGCGCCTAGATACCAACACAGACAAAGAGTTCTCTGACCTAGCGAAAGGCTTCAACACCTTTACCGAAAACCTGCAAAATCAAATTATTCAATCGAAAGCGATTGGTGTTGAGATTAAACGCGGTACTGAAATCACGGTTAAAGGTGCAGGCGAATCAGCAAACGCAATGAATACGCAACTTCAAGAGCTTGAACAGTTAGCGACTGCAATGAACGAGATGGCGGTGACTGCAACTGAAGTGGCGAACAACGCTCAAGGCGCGGCTGCGGCGGCTCGTGAAGCTGATGAAGCAACGCTAGACGGCACATCTGTCGTAAGTGACACCACTCAAGCGATTGATAACCTTTCAGCTCGTATCGACCAAGCGGTTGCCGAAGTACAAGTACTTGAATCAGCAACAGCCAACATCGAAACGATTCTAAAAGTAATCAACGATATTGCAGACCAAACCAACCTACTGGCATTGAATGCAGCTATTGAAGCGGCGCGTGCTGGTGAGTCAGGCCGTGGTTTCGCAGTCGTTGCCGATGAAGTTCGCACTCTGGCGCAGCGTACTCAAGAGTCGACGACTGAAATCCGCAACATGATTGAACAGCTCCAAGCGGGTGCAAGCTCAGTATCGAACGCGATGAACCAAAGTAAAGACACAGCCACTGACGCCGTTGAACGCGCTCAGCAAGCGAACTCTTCACTTGACCGTATCCGTGACGCGATTCAACGCATCTCAGATATGAACATTCAAATTGCTTCAGCAGCAGAAGAGCAGAGCTTGGTAGCGGAAGAGATCAATAACAACACTGTCAAGATCAAAGATCTTTCAACACAAGTATCCAACGCAGCTCAAGAAGCGAATACCGCAATGCAGCAGCAAACTGACAATGTTCGCCAACAAGACGAGCTATTGAATAAGTTTACGGTTTAACCAAGGTTTGGCTCAGTTGCCGTTTGGCTGAGTCGCCATTTGGTTTAGTTACCGAGCAATAGCTTAAAATAAAAAGCCCCGATTACTGATTGCCAGTAAGCGGGGCTTCTCTTTCTAGTCTATCCAAGTTAACTCGTGACAGGCTTCAATTCATTCGTCGTTAACATCATGCATTGGTTCGATTCCACCTTGATGGTTAAATCCTTACCAACACATTCAAACACATCATCCGACAGTAAATCGGTTACCGCACCAGTCCAATTTAATGAGGCTGTTTTGCTTCGCTTCGACTTGTTGATCACCACAATGCCTTTATCGCCACGGACAAACACCAACAAATCATCATTCGCTTCAACCACACGCATCGCTTCGCCATGAACATGGTTATGGAATTGAATCATGCTTTTCATGTAAGGCGCTTGCCAGTCGTTAAGCCAACGAGGCTGACCGCTCTTGTCCAGAATACCGCTGGTGCTCAGTTCACTGTAAACAAGCGGCACACCGCCGTCTCGACCAAGAATGAAAGCATGAGCCAATCGCTCATCCACTTCATCCATCACATGCTCCAAAAACACCTCGTTATTGGGAATATCATGAGTGACCGCAAACGTGATCGCTCGCATATTCGACAGAGCCTGACCAAAACAGTATGGGTTAATCAAAGACTTAAAGCTGCCCTGCTCTTCAAATGCTTTGAAGATGGTGTTGAACAACGGGAAATCGTAAGCGCCTAAGCGAGTGTGTTTAAGATAAGGCTCAAGGAACAGCTCATACTCTTCTTCTGTCGCGCCGCCATCGGTAATGATCTCACCGAAGATGTGCATTTCTTCGCAGATGTCATCCGTCCACACCTTGCGTAGGTGTGCCAGTGTCATATGCTTTGCCGCATCAATGCGAAATCCTTTCACACCAATCTCTTTCAGTGCTTTTAGGTAGGCTCTTTGTTGTGCCACCACATTATCGTTATCGAGTAGCGTTGGCAGGCCAGGATCGCTGGCGCCACCGGTAATACGCCCGTTTTGCACTTCCCACGTGTCTTTCCAGTTCTTGATACCAAACGCTTCCACGAAGTCGTTCTCATCAAAAAGAGGCTCAGAAAGGTCACCAAACAAACGTATGGATTCATAATAGTCAGCATCTTTTTGATAAGACGCCATGTCTTGCTGATTGGGATACGTTAGATCACCGCGGATACCCGATTCGTTGGCCATGTGGTTAAACACCACATCCACATAAGTACGAAGCCCATGTCGCTTTAACGTGTCGACCATCGCTTTAAAATCTTGTGTGTCACCCAACTGATTATCGATCACACGATAGTCTTGGGGCTGATAGCGTTGCCACCATTGAGTACCAGAATTTCGATCGCAACCTTTAGGGCCGCGCAGCGATTTCATCGCCGGTGATACTAAAACAGATTTATAACCCAACTCTTGGATCAGTGGGGCGTTCTTCATTACGTCAGCGTAGCACCAGTCAAAGGCATGCAATATGACATCTGTCGCTGGTTTGCTTAACATAGCTGAACTCTCCATGTTGTTCTCCTACCAAACTCGTTTACAGCTTTTTAGAAAAGGCAAAGGCTAAAAGGCAAAGCTGCAATAAATTTCCTCAAGAATGGCATTTATTATATGAGTTACTCATTAAAAACCCTCCTCCTCCTACCAATTACTCACGGTGGATGGTTGAGGGCGTAGCACCAATTATCGCATAACGTCTGGGATGAACACTCAACCGTAGTGCTTTAAAACGCGCACAAAAGTCACAAAAAAGGAGCGTATATACGCTCCTTTTATTCAATCTAACACATATTTATAACTAAGTTCTGTAAAGAACCTTCACGACGTGCCAGCCAAATTTTGTTTTCACAAGGTGTGGTACAAGCGTCTCGCCAGAGAAACAAACCTTATCAAACTGAGGCACCATTTGACCTTTTTTGAACTCACCTAGGTCGCCGCCCTTTTTACCAGATGGACAGGTTGAATGTTTCTTCGCTAGCGTTTGAAATTTAGCGCCCTTTTTAAGCTGCGTCATGATGTCTTCTGCTAGTTCTTTATGCTTCACCAGAATATGAAGCGCCGCTGCTGTTCTTGCCATGATAATTCTCAGTTTGTTGCTGTCTGCTTGTCGACTAACCATCGACAGCGAGTATTTAGCGTGATTTTAACCCAAGAACCGCTATTCTTCACTCTATAACCGAAAACAACTGCCTTAAAGGCCATTAAAAACCGCATCGCGACTTGCTGCGGCTTCCATTTCCCTTTAAATTAATCCTTATAAATTAAGCGCGTATTAAGTAGGAGCCACTTATGGTCAAACCGATCAGTAAAGCGAGTCAGTCACAGGGAATGTTGATGTTCAAGTTGTCCCTCACTCAAAGTTTTGCGATTGGCACGCTTAAGGTCAGAGAAATCGTCCCTTTTCAGCCGATGACTCAGATCCCCTACTCCCATCATCACGTGATTGGTACAGTGACTATCCGCGACCTTACAGTTCCTGTGATTGATATGTCCGCTGCGATTGGCTTCCGTCCGATAACACCCGCTGAATACCAAGATTGTGTACTCATCGTTACTGACTGTTTGAGAACAGTTGTGGCGTTCTTGGTTCGTTCAATTGATAAAATCATTGAATGCGACTGGAAGAGCATTGAATCTCCACCCACCAGTGTGGGTCGCAATGTGTTTGTAACGGGTATTACACGTTTTGAAGACCGTATTGTGCAAATGCTCGATGTGGAACTGCTGCTTTCTAAGATCTACCCAGCTTATGAGAATGCTCATATCCCGATGCTGACCGATGTAGAAAGGGAACGCCTCAAAGCATTGAACATCTTATTAGTGGATGACTCTTTGATTGCACGTAAACAGTTATCTGATGCCTTAGACAGCATCAACATCCCTTACAGCATATGTAACAACGGCTTAGATGCCATCGACCTAATGCGACGCCAAGCCAGCGCTGGCAATGCCATTGATCTTCTGGTGAGTGATATCGAGATGCCGGGATTAGATGGTTATGAGCTTGCATTTGAAGTGCAAAACGACAGCGCTTTAAGTCACGCTTACTGTATTTTGCATACCTCACTGTCCAGTGAGATCTGTGTCGACCGTGCTAATCAGGTGGGGGCGCATGAAGCGCTTGAGAAGTTCAACGCGGGTGAATTAATCGAAGCTATGCTACGCGGCGCAAAAGTCTTAAACGGCGCCTCTACGGCTGCTTAGGCTCTGTTATAGAAGCTAAACCTGGCATAGTGCTCAATGGTTTAGCTTCTTAGTCTCTTCTTTCTTCAAATCTTAATAAGAATAGAGCTAACCGTTAGTCTTTGTTTTCTGGCATAGACTTTTTCGGCATAGAGTAGCTCTTACTCACAAATTCCACTTCCTCGACTTCATTGACATGATTGGTAAAAGAGGCCAATGCATAGAGAGTGTTCGCCACTAGGTTTGCGTATTTAAAAAGAATCGGGTCTGGCGACTTTTTGCTTTCATGATGTTCAATACTCACCAAAGCTCGCACGACCTTTTTAGCCTGACAACGACACAAATGAAGTTCACTAGACACTCGGTGTCCACCGGGTAAGACAAAGCCTTTAAACCCCCTTTCTAACTGCTCACGGATACGATGATAATCTTGCTTGAGCTCGACCAATTCAGACTCGGTGATGGCAAGCTTACCGCGCACAGAGCCATTCAAATGGTAGATGTTTGGCTGCAAGCGTTGCAGGATCTCACGAACCTGAGGCTCTAGCTCTAAAGACAACACCAATCCAACTCGGCAACAAAGTTCATCCGACAAAATCTCAAAATCACAGATAGGACTGTCTTCATAGATAAACGGATAACAAAACTCGTCCCAATCTCGACTTACTGGTTTCACGTAGCGATCCTTACATATAAATAGTCATCAAACGCCAATATACCAAACTCTTTGATTTAGACATAAAAAAGCCCTCACATTGGAGGGCTCCTAAAGAAATCGATTAAACGAGATTACTCGTTAGATACTTTTTTGTGACCTTCTTGTAGGTGAACGAAATCCACCAGATCGTCGCCTGACACTTGGTATGCCTGACCAAAGCCTTTAACGAACAGGCCGTTCTCAGCTTTAAGGTTAAACAGAGAGAAGTCTTGAAGTTGGCTCAAACCATCAATGATTTCACCAAAACGCTCTTGCATCTGGCCAATCACTTGAGTCCAAAGTTCCGTTTCACGCTCCACAACACTTGCTTGAGCATCAAACGTTAAACGTTTACGTGCGTAAAGTTGCTTCGAGCTCTCTTCGTCTTCAATCATCATCAAAGAGACCTGAGGGTTCGCTTTCAAGTTGCGAGCATGACGAGCAATATCAGAAATTAGAACAAAGTAACCTTCTTGGTTCTGAACGAAAGGTGCGTAACTTACGTTCGGGCGACCTTCTTCATCAACCGTTGCAAGTTGAAGGGTACGGCGCTCTTGGCGAAACTCTTTAATTTCTGGACCTAGGCGACCTTGTAGACGTTCTTGTTTTACTTGCTGTTCCATGGGTAATTCCTTTCTTCACTTTCTCTGATTTATTATTTTTGCCCAAGGTTGAGCGATCATTAGCGAACTAAACGATCCTCGAGCATTGATGTCTTGTTTAAGCCAGTTGGCAACCCTATGTAAGATTGCTGCTGATTATTTACTGTAAATTGAACTTAAGCTTGTTCTTTTAGCGCTTTGAAGCGTTCTACTTGGTCGGCAATAAGCTCACGCTTTTCGTTGCGGCCTAGGTAAATCTTAAAAATGTTCTCACCGGTTTCACTGAAGAAGCCGAAGTAATGACTTTCACGACCCATGAACGCCTTGCTCACCAAACCGATATGTTTAACGTTATCAAGTTTAAGGTGACCATGAAGCTCGCCCTCTTTGCCCATTAGGTTGTAGTAACCACGCGCTACCTTACCTTTCGGGAATGGCGCTTTTACTTCAAAGATAGAACCAAATGAATGCACGATAGTGGTCACAGGCCCCCAACCCACTAAACCTTCTAGAATCTCTTGAGCACGTCTGCCATCTAGCATTACTGCCATGTCGTTTGGAAAAGCAGCAACCACTTCAACCTCTGAAACTCCGAGCTTCTCAGCAATTGCATTAGGAAGCAGTTTTGGTTCTTCTTCTAGAATGCGAGCGACACGTTGTTCTAGAGTTTCTGTCATTTCTAATGTTGTATCTGTCATTGAATATGTTCCGTATAAACGAGTAAGTTATAAACTAAAAATTCGATATTAAGCGTGCTTCAAACTTGCATGCGGGTGTACGCTCGAACCTGACGCTTTAGGCGCTGGGTGCATAGCTTGGTATTCAGCGTTAAGCACTTGAATCACACTCTGCGCTAGGCTTACCGCCCAAAAGCTGCCAGCAATAGTCAGGCTCAGATAATCTTCCGAAAGCTCAACTAAACCGTTATTTTCCCAATGTGCGAACAAAGGTTTTAGGTAGTCGAACGTGTCTTGTCCCATAAAGCTCGGTAGCGTACTTCTTCTAACAACACCAGAATCGAAACCTGCCTTTAATGTTGAGAAGATAGGCTCTAATGAGCTTTGCTTAGTCATCATGGCAATAGGTAATTGACCTTGCTTTATAGACTCCATGTAGCTGTCTAAAGTTCGATGCTGCATCACACCATGACCGCCGATGTTGCCACCAGCGCCACAACCAATGGGTAGAACTTCGGCATAAGTTTTCGCTAAGCTGTTGTAAATGCTGCGTTCGCGGTTATCACGAGTCCAGTGGTTTACGCTCAGTTGCTTGACCTTATTTTTTGCCATGAACTCCACAGCCGCCAAATACATGCTCGCCTTATCTGGCGTATTCGCAGGCGGTGGGATTTTTCCTTTCTCAACAAGATTAAGCATAGGTGTATTGCCCGCAACAATCAGTTGGTAGAGGTCAATGCCGTGTGCGCCAGTAGACATGTAGTCTTCTAAATCTTGTTGGAACACTTCCATAGATTGGTGTGGTAATCCGTATAACAGATCAAGAACGATTGGCGCTTGCTCGGTGCGGCTTAGTGAACTGATACGTTCTAGCACAACCTCTCGGTCATCTAGGCGCTTAGCACTACGTCGAACCTGAGTATTGAAACTTTGAATACCGAACGAGAAACGATTGAAGCCACCTTCAAGCGCACGATCAAACATCTCGTCACCAAATCGATTGATGCGCCCTTCCAATGTCATCTCAACATCGTTTGCTAGTGGGAAATATTGACGAATCGCTTTACCCAGCTGCTCAACTTGTTGAGGCGACAAATCGGTGGGAGTTCCGCCACCAATATAGACGGCGTGAAATAGTCCAGACTGAGCCCAAGGTGTTTTGGCTTTCTGCTTTAGCTCGACCATCAGTGCATCGAAATACTCATCCACCAATTTACGGCTTGCGGCATTTTGGAAGAAATTGCAGAACGTACAACGCACACGACAGAAAGGAATGTGGATATACAAGCAACGCTTATCCTGTTTTTTCCCTTCACTCAGCATCAGTTCGTCAAAGAGTTCTAACTTCTTACTGGGGTCGACCGGAATTGAACTTCCTCCGGCGTGTGCAGAATGCTTTTTCGCAAACGCAAAACGAAGCGGATCAGGGCTAGAAATGCCCAAGATTGATTCGTCAAATTTATAAATATTAAGACTCATATAATCTCTCTAAACACTTACATAGCAAAGTCTGGAAGACTATTCGCTAAAAACTGAGAGAATCATAAATACACGCAAATGATAATGCAATTGATAATTGATCTTATTTAGATTCTAGGCAATAATCCGATACAGAATTTTGATTTGGTAAAGGATTGATTGTGAACGTTCCTAGATATGTTATTGCAGGCGGTGCATCGTTAGTGATTCATGCCGCGTTGTTGTTTGTCGCTCAAGAATCCAAAGTATTTGCGATGCCTGCAGGTAGCCAATCGAACACGGTATCGATCAACTTCACTCCTAAGAGCGTTCCTTCACAAGCTCAGCAAAAAACAATCACAGAGCCAGTTAAACCTGAGCCAATAAAAGAAACCGTCTCACAAGCCGAACCAAAAACGGTTGAGCCAAAGCAAACTAAGCCAACCCCAAAGAAAAAAGCGATCACCAATAAACCTCAACCAAAGAAAGTTGAGAAAAAAGTGATTGAAAAGAAGGTTGTCGAGAAAAAGCCTGTTCAAAAGAAACCAGTGACTGAGAAAAAGGTGGTGAAGAAAGAACGCCCAGAGCCAGCCACTCAACCAGAGAAACTGGCCGACAAGAAAGTCGATAAGAATATGGACGAATCTGCCAACCAGTCTCAGGAAGTAAACCAAGGCGTATCAAACCAAGAGCCGGTTTTAGTCACTAAGCCTTCGTTCTCTGCGCGTCCTACCCCACCGAATTACCCTCG
Organism: Vibrio sp. 1F255; assembly: GCF_041439145.1. Classification (NCBI taxonomy): domain Bacteria; kingdom Pseudomonadati; phylum Pseudomonadota; class Gammaproteobacteria; order Vibrionales; family Vibrionaceae; genus Vibrio; species Vibrio sp. 1F255. The sequence continues at coordinate 29,319 of NZ_JBGONQ010000034.1, forward strand.
CCAAGCAAGACGTCGTGGCGTTGAAGGTGTCGCGACTTATGAGATCTGGCTAGACGCTGAAGGCAAACAAATTAAACAAGCATTAGTAAATTCATCAGGCGCGCTAATGCTCGATAACGCCGCATTAGATGCCATTAAACAATGGAAATTCTCACCTCACACTGTCAATGGTCGAGCGATTGCTCACCGAGTACAAATACCTGTTCGTTTTAGGTTGGATTAATCATGGAACAAATCAGTTACTTACAAGATCAACTTGGCTTAATGACTTGGCCTCTTCTTATCTGCTCAGCATTAACAGCAATGATCATCGCTGAACGTGTCTTCCAAGTCATGCTCAGCATTGGTGTGGGCAAACGTGCCATTCGTCGCGAGTTAAACCAAACCTCACCAACCAACAGCAAAGAGATTGAAGCGCTTGCTCAGTCGATTTCAGGTAAACGCCCGCTCTTGTACAAGGGCGTGTCAATGTTGCTTGCTCACCACTCTTTCTCAAAAGGGTTACGTGAAGATGCCGCTGGGATCTGGCTACAAGAAAAACGCCACCAGCTTCATGCAGGTTTAAGACTGCTTGGTTTGATCGGCGTGATCAGCCCACTCATCGGCTTGCTTGGTACGGTACTTGGTCTTATTGAGATGTTTAAAGGCGTTGCCGCGACAACAGGCAGCATCACGCCTAATGATTTGGCAGACGGTCTTGGATTAGCAATGCGAACCACAGCAGCAGGTTTGATGATTGCGCTTCCTGCTATTTCTGGTGCTCAGCTACTAGGGCTATGGGCCGATCGAGTGCTGGCTCAATTGGAGCATACATTGAACTATGTGAATGTGTGGCTAGAAGGCATGTCGATTCAAACCAATCAGTCTGATGATACTCAAGGTAAGCCTATCAACAAAACCTCTATCGGTGATGTGAGTCAAGCATGATTAAAACGCCCCACTCATCTCACACACAGAGCCTAGCGCCAGACTTAACACCGCTGCTCGACATCATTTTTATCGTGATGGTTTTTCTACTGCTTACGGCATCGGTAAAGCTGGAATCGCTAGAAGTTGAGCTACCAAGCTCGGATGTTAAAAACGTTTCTGAAGTCCACAAAGACTCGATTAGCGTCAACATCCTAGACCATGCCCCCTACTGGGCGATTAACGGCCAAGAGTATATCAACTGGGAAAACTTCAAGATTGCCTTGTTAGAAGAGACAGGCTCAACGGATAAAAAACCGATCATCATTGGCGCGGATAAAGCCGCCAATGTTGAAAACCTAGTGAAGTTGCTTTCATTCCTTCAAGAGAACGGAATACCAGCGACTCAACTGCTCACGGACGATGGCTAGAACAACACTCAATTTTTATGAGGCCTAGCGTTTATAAAATTTGGCTCCTGATAGCTAAGACCAAATAGACAGAACTAAGCCTCTCTATCGATTCGAACTCACAATGCGAACGGACTGCTCACTGAGTATCTTCGCGATACAAAAAGAAAATATAAAGAACTTATTATGAACAACTTAAACGTGCTCAATAAATTAAAGACCAAGACACATCTCCTTTCAGTTGCCGCTATGAGCCTGGCACTTAGCGCACCCGCAATGGCCAACGACGCTGAACAACCTCGAATCATCAGTGCCGGTAGTGCCGTTACTGAATTGGTTTTGGCATTAGGTGCTGAAGAGCAGCTAGTCGCGATTGATGTGACCAGCCACTTTCCTCAAGCAGAAAACCTGCCAAAGATTGGTTATCACCGAAACCTGTCTGCTGAAGGTCTACTCGCCCTAGAGCCAACCACATTGATTGGCTCGGATGAAATGGGACCAGACAACGCGATCTCTCAATTAAAATCGGCAGGCGTCGATGTAGAGATTGTTAACACTGAAGCAAACGTGGAAGGGCTATTAAAGCGTATCGACCAAATCGCAAAGATCACCCATACCGAAGACCACTCGCAGCAAGTGAAAACCGATGTGAATCAAAAGATCGCAGCACTGAAAGCGAACCAAGTACCAAGCAACGAAGCGAAGAAAGTTCTATTCCTGTTGCTGCATGAAGGTCGCCCTGCCAACGTTGCTGGCGGTGAAACATCACCAAACGCAATCATCGAGTTAGCTGGCGGTATCAACCCTGCCGCTCAGAGCTTAACGTCTTACAAGCCACTTTCAATGGAATCACTCGTTGAGATGCAACCTGATGTCATTTTAGTAAGCGGCCGTAGTTATCAAAAAATGGGCGGCGCAGATGCCATCCTGAAATCACTGCCTATGCTAGCGGCAACGCCTGCAGGTATGAACAAGCAAATCATTACCGTAAATGGCAGTGCTTTGGTTGGCGGGCTTGGCCTAGAAAGCCTCTCTGAAGCAAAGCGTCTAAACGCACTTATCTACCCGCTATAACTCAACCACCCTATTTCTGCTATCGCTAATTCGCTTCCCTCACCAACTGACTCACGCTGTTGTTGAAGGAGGTCGAAGTTAGCGATAGATATTGAGGCCCTTTATGTTGTTACGCTCCGTCCCACTGAAAACGTCGATGTTAGCTCTAGGTGCAACCCTAGCTTTTGTCGCGCTGTACTCGATCACTGTTGGGCCAATGAACATTAGCTTAGCGGACAGCGCCACAAGCTTAATTAAACCAAACAATGACTTAGCACCTCACATCAACTTAGTGATTCAAGAGATCCGCTTACCTAGAACCATCTTGTGCATGCTGATTGGTGCGATCCTCGCCTTGTGTGGTGCAGTGATGCAGGGTTTGTTTCGAAACCCACTTGCAGAACCTGGCATCATAGGTGTGTCTGCGGGCGCAGCATTAGGTGCTGCACTGGCTATCGTTTTGTTCTCTGATCTATCGCTTCAATACCCTGCTTTCATGAACTTTGCTGCGGTTCCTGTGTTCGCTTTTCTTGGCGGCGCTTTAACCACGCTGCTGGTGTATAAGCTGGGTACAGGTAAATTCGGCACCTCTGTCACCATCATGTTGTTGGCGGGTGTGGCGATCAGTGCGCTCTCTGGCGCAGGTATTGGCTTCTTGAATTTCATTGCTGATGACCAAATGCTGCGCGATCTTTCATTGTGGTCGATGGGTTCATTGGCGGGCGCTAAGTGGTCAGGAATTTTGCTGGCAGCTGTCACGCTCGTTGGCTTGTTTGTTGTTTTCTACCGCCAAGCGATGTCTCTAAATGCTCTATTACTGGGCGAGTCAGAAGCGCAACACCTTGGTATCCCAGTTCAAAAGCTGAAACGAAAGCTGATTCTACTGACGGCTGCGGGCGTTGGTATCACAGTTAGCCTGTCTGGCATGATTGGTTTTATTGGATTGGTTATCCCACATTTAGGTCGCATGTTGGCAGGCCCTGACCACCGAGTTCTGTTGCCACTATCAGCGGTACTAGGCGCACTGCTGCTAACCGCCGCAGACATGTTCTCACGTGTGGTACTTGCTCCGGCAGAGCTACCTGTAGGTATTGTCACTGCGATTATCGGTGCCCCATTCTTCTTATATCTACTATTTCAACAGAAAGGGAGAATCCTTTAATGTTTCCTTCAGCTTTAAAAGCGACCGATATCGAAGTGAAGTTCGGCAGTAAAGTGATATTAGATGGCGTTTCTATTGAGATTGAAGCGGGAAAGGTAACTACACTGCTTGGACCAAATGGCGCAGGTAAAAGCACGCTGCTTAAAGCTTTATGCCAAGAGATATCAAGCAACGGCGATATCCAGTATTTTGGACACAGCAAAGACAAGTGGCCTTCTCACAAGTTAGCTAAGCACCTTGCTATGCTTCCTCAACACAGCACCTTGACCTTCCCATTCTTGGCACATGAAGTTGTCGAGCTTGGTGGGATTCCTCTGCAAGAATCCAACAAAAAACTAACTAGCATTGCTAGCCAAAAAATGGATGTTGCTGATGTGACTCACCTGAGTGAAAGGCTTTACCCTTCACTATCAGGCGGTGAAAAGCAGCGAGTGCACTTGGCTCGAGTATTAACTCAGCTTCACCACTCTGGTGACCAATGTATTTTGATGCTTGATGAACCAACCTCTGCACTGGATCTTGCCCACCAGCACAACACCTTAAAGATTGCGAGAGAATTAGCCGATAACCACAATGCCGCGGTTATCGTGGTTTTGCATGATCTCAACTTAGCCGCGCAGTATTCCGATCGATTGGTGGTATTGAAAGATGGCAATTTGGTGTGTGATGGCAAGCCTTGGGATGCACTGAAACCTTCGATGATAGAAGATGTGTATGGTTACAAAAGTATCGTAGAAAAACACCCAACCATGAGCTTCCCTCAGGTTCACCCCGCACAATAAGTCCGATTAAGGAGCGACTCGTTTTGAGTATTCGTTCTTGATAACAATGACGTAATCCTAAGCCTCGATTTGTTCGGGGCTTTTTATTGGCTCACAGCCACTCTCTCGGCTTAAACTCAATTTTATTAATAACCACAACAGCAAGCACCAAAACGACTCACCTTGAGCATTTGAGGCTCTAGAAATGAACTCTACTTGTTAGGGTTACTTAGCTTTTAACACTGAAGAGTAAAACAAGCCGCGAGCGTAAGTATATAAAAAGAAAGGAAATAACATCATTCAACAAGACTGCGACATCGATGTGGGATTGAGAGAAAAACGTACAAGAAGTGAAACTGCAAGCACAAAAAAAGCCCCCGTAGGAGCTTCTTTTATTGAGTGCTGATTATTGGCTCATACGAATCAATGATTTACCAATCAACCACTCTAGTTCTTTACCGCTAGTATCGCCAAACTGAGTTTCAGTCAGCTTGTATAGACGATCAATACCGTTTGCAGCGAACTCATGTGCGCTCTCAGCAGTAACGATATGATGGAAAAGTAAACGTAAGATTGCTAGGAACTCAGCGTCTTCAAGTGCTGCAACCCAGCTAGCTGAAAATGCGTCAAGGCCATTTTCGAAGTCAATGTGTTCCATGAACATCTTGAAAATACGACCGTCTAGAGCAGCAGTAAAATCCGTTTTCTTTGGAAAGTGATGACTTATACCTGTACGAGAAACACCCGTTTGTTGACTCAACGTCGTGTATGACATCTTGTCGTAACCCAATCTTAGTAGCTGGTCTACAACGGCATCCATGATTTTCTGGATCGTGATTTCTGTATCTTCTTTACTACGCTTTGGCATATTCAGGCTCTTCTCTTTGTAAATCCATCTAACTCAATCAAATGAAGTCAGAATGAAAATCGTTATCAGCATTATGTGAGCAAGGTATTTTTTCGCAAGTATTTATAACTAAATTCACACAAATACTATGTACGAACAATTTTACAGTGATGCCTCTTTGGACACTTTGTCTAATTATTCTTCGAAAATCACCTTACAATCCTAAGTCGATAAGTTTAAATAACTACTTAGAATATGAAATACCCAACGAAAAATTCATTGTATAAATACCTATCAAGCGATAGATAGTCTTATAAAATCATTTCTGGCGCAACTAAGTGAATGATATTCTGACATATTAATAACATTCCTCTTCAACAAAACGTGAGGTAAATCACATACATATTTGGCGGCGCGAATATAGATATTCATCAAACACCTTAACAAACAACATAGCATACCAGTATAAATTAGTTCAAAGGTTTTAATTTTTGTAGATACAGTTCGAATTGCTCGTTAGAATAACCTCAGACTTTGTAAGAGGATTATTTATGAGCCAAGATATTGGTAACAACGATGTATGTGAGGCTTGCGGCTGTGCAGGCGAAATCGGGTTCATCATTAAAGAAGGCGACGATGTTGCTGAAGTAACGGTTTACGGAAACTCAAAAGCACTGATTGAAGCTGAGTTTGCTAAGTATGTTGAACTTGCTAAACAAGTGTCTAGCAACGTTGAGTTCGAAGCATCAGAGATGACTGAAGAAAGCACAGAGTTGCACGCTCGCTTTAAATTTGAAGTTAGCGCTGAGAAGATTATTTTTGAACTTAAGACTCGCTCTCTAGCGCGTTAATATAAGCATTTATATGCTTATTAAAAGACGAGTGAATTACTCGTCTTTTTTTAATTGAACCCAAGCCAGTGACCCATTTTGCTCAAAATCGTTTTCTGCAGCGCACTGAATCACTACGCCCCCCACCTCTAACACTGCCCCAATGCTATAAGCCTTGTCATCGTAATAACAAACTCGTTGCTGTTGACCGCCTTGTGTCACCACCACCGCAGCTTTACCGGGCGTTGAAATTACTTTGTTGGCACTCGCAGACATTGAGCCAAACACTGAAGCGGCTATCAGAAAGACCTTAATAATTCGTATATTTACTCTAATCATTAATTTACCTATCATCTTTGCTCCATTCCTCGTTAATCTACCGCCAAATGGGTAAAACACTATGCGAGATTAATTTTTCCATTATAGTGTAAGCGTCTATCGTAATAAGAAGCCTGTTATGCTCAGAATAATTGCACTTATTATTGGTTCCTTAACCATAACAAATGTCAGTGCTGAACCACTCGATCACTATCAAATATTGAACCATCTCGATAATTACGGAAACTTATATCTACGAAATAAGCCTTATACATCACTTCCAACTGGCTTGGTGGTAGATGGTAATCTCAATATAGAGAATACTGCGATCACACGCCTACCCAAAGGGTTAGAAGTGAACGGCAGCCTTAAAGGCTCTAACAGCCAACTCGCTCGAGTCCCGAGCGGGGTTAAGATAAAAGGTTACGTCAACTTGATTGGTAGCCAAATCACCAGCTGGCCAAGAGGTGTAAGAGTGGGCGGCTTTATCAACCTCACCGACACTCCACTGGAAAGGCTACCGAATGGCTTTAGAGTAAAAGGCGATCTGAGCGTGATCCGCACTCCTTTAACCGAGTTACCCAACGGGATCGTGATTGACGGCGACCTTTATATAGGCGGTTCTGGGATTACAACATTCCCCGAGACCATGACAGTCAAAGGCAACATCTATCTGGGCGGTAACACTGTAACCACATGGCCAACCAATCTAGAGCTCGGTGGCGCAGTCGCTCGCTAATTCAAGCTAATGCTCTAATGCTCTAATGCTCTAATGCTCTAATACGTTAATGCTCGATCGCAGCAACAAATGGTGATTCAGAAACAAAAAAGGAGCCCAAGGCTCCTTTTTCAATTCAATCAAGTTGCTAATCAACTAGCAAGCTAACTAACGCTCGTTAACCAATGTTCTTCACTGGGTTAGCGTAGCTATCGATCAAGTACTGACGCGCACCTTGTGGCAGGCTCGACAGTTTAGCTTCAAACTCTTGTTTAACGGCCGCTGTAATCGACTCATCTTCTTTTTCTGCTGCCAGCAAGTTTACTGGGAACAGTTTGTAGTTATCGTGGATCTGACGATCGATCTCTTCAGCAAGCGCTTCAGGCGTATCAAAATCTTGGTCGATAACCTGACCGAAACCAACGTGAACGCGTCCTTTATCACCGATGATGCCTTGAATGATACTTTCGATATCTTCAAACTCACCCTTTTCGTAACTGCCGTTTACGTCTTTTTCGAAAAGCTCTATCGCTTTAGCCGTGTCACATGGGTCGTTCTCGTAAGAAATAGCCACAGGAACAATCTTCAATGACTTCACGTATTCAGGGAAAGCAATTTTTTGCTTACGTCCTTCAACGTGGAACATTTTCAAAATTGCTGGCTCAGTAAAATCGTTACCGTCTTTCGCACGACCTTCCTTTTGAGCGATCCAGATTGAGTTGCCCGTTTCTAGAGAGTGCTTAATGTAAGAAGACAACTGCCCTAGCGCTTTCATCATCTCACGCGGTCCTTTCAAAGAACGCTTTACGATGAAGCTCTTGTTTAAACGCATCAATTCAGTCGCACATGGCTTTTTCAACAGGTTGTCTCCGATAGCGATACGACAAGTCTGATGATTATTTTGATGCAGAGCGTAATTTACTAACGCAGGATCCATAGCAATGTCACGATGGTTTGATACAAACAGATAAGCTTGGTTCGCATCCAGTGACTCGATACCCGTGTACGTCACACCGTTAGTGGTTTTCGCTAACGTGTCGCGTAAGTACTTTTTCACTTCAATCTGAATGGATTCAACGCTAGTCAGCTTGCTCCACTTCATTTTTAAGTACACACGCAAAATCGGGCTCATTAATGCTTTGAACCAAGACGCATGGTTTGAAAAACGGTAATGCAAGATTGCACTGATAAATTCTTCATCATTAATAAGACGGTTTAGTGCCGCTGGAATTTCATCATCGCCGTAAGGACGAATATCAACATATGGATCGGTTGGAGAGGTCATTTTTTAATTCATATAATAAAAAGCTGGCTCATTCTACGCGTTGTTTTGACTTCTCGCAGCTACAGAGCCCATACTTTTGACAAGGTCAGACCAGAAACATTGAAAATCCCCTGTTATTGTTGGCATTCTTTAAGATTAACGGTAATCTTGACGCCCCAAAATTAAGGTACTATCTATGAACTTCGCTATTGAATATACATCGGCTTACTTTTCACACTTGGTGATCACACCACGCAAGAAAGTACTTAAACATAGCCTTGTATCGGTTCAAAGTGGCTTGGTTTTGATTAAGTTAGGCAAACAAGAGTATGCCGTTGAACCAGGACAAAGCGTCTGGATTCCACACGACTGCCTAACGTCACTGACCTACTTTCCAAACACTCAGGTTAACCGTGTCGATTTTTCTGTTCGTTTGACGGATTCATTCCCAAGACAAGCGGGTTACATTACGCAAACCAACCTCTCTTCGGCACTACTAGAAAAACTAGAGCAAACCAAAGCTCGCGCTTCCAATGCCAATAATACGGAACAAGCGTTTAAAGATATGCTTTCTGTATTGAAGCAAGAAGTGTTGTCGTTTAAACCACTGCTTTGTGAAAGTGCTCTTTCTCAGCGATTCAATCAATGGAACATTGATGATTCAAACCTGCCACAAGAGCACACTCTGGTGATGGTGATGCGAGAAGCGAAGAAACGCATGCAGTCAGGTCAAAAACGTTCACTTGTGATTGATGATCTGTTCTCAGGTAAAGAAGAAGAGTTCGAGCAACTGTGTATGCTTGTTTTTGGTGAAGATTTATAGCTTGGCGGAAAGTGAGTGCTGGTATTAAAACTCGCAAGCCAGATACTAAAAAGCCGCAAAAACTGAGTTTTTGCGGCTTTTTTAATTCTTACTATTTAGACGTAGATAGCAATCTATCTGTGTATCTGCCTGTCTAAAATGGCAACTCAACCTGCATCATTAGGTCGGCGTCACGTGAGTCGTGCCAACGATAATCAAAGCGCATACGCGGCTGCCCTTCGACTTTCTCGCCAAAACCGATGCTGAGTTGAAGACCATGATTCATCAACCACTCTTCAGTCGACATATCATACTGCTCATCTTCAAGGTCTTCTGGAAACCACATACCCAAGCCAACATAGTTTGACTCAATGCTTTGTGTCAGCAATGGCGAGTCTTTGGTTTGAAGAACCCAATCAGACCAATAGTCCGGTGTGCTTTCCGGTTCATCATCGCTCAGCCCACTGATTTCCATCATACGTTGGCCAAAAGACTCAATGCTGGTCGAGAAATCTAGACAATTGTCATCTTCATCAGAAGTCAGCATGATTGAATCTAAGCTAAAAAAATCACACTCAGCATACGCAGGCATACTACATGCTGCCATGATCAACGTCGCTGGTATCGCGCTCTTTAGCATAGTCCTCTGACCTCTTGATTAGTGAACTCACATTATCTGATACAGTCCACTATCTTGCAACATCTTTGTAACTGACTTTGTACTCAGTTTTGCAACATCGCTTCCACTTATCAGTGCATTACGTATGTCTGTGCTGCGAATTTTCACTTTTTCAGGGCAAGCCATTACAGACCACTGCTCGGTAATCTCATCTGATTTATAGAAAGATGAGAACTTAAAGAAGTTATCTGGGCCAATAACAAACGTCAGTTCAGCGTCACGATGTAACTTTTGCAGTTCACTGAGTACAGCAAAAGTCGTCACGCTTTCGCCGGGTGTAAATAAGCTCTTTTCGATCAACGAAAGCTCAACTTGATCCAGTGAAAGATCACTGATAAATGCATTAACTAACTGACATCTCGTATCAAAGTCTAGCATCTCTTTTCCCCAAGCATGGGCAATACTTGGAACGAGTAGAATTTTGTCAAAGTGAGCCAACGAATCAATCACACTTTTATGCCCTAGGCTCGGTGGATTAAACGCACTACCGAAAATGGCTATTTTTTCCATTGTTTATTACTGCCTTCTCTTTCTAAGCTTGTGCAAAGAGGTTTTTAAATCGGATGATTTAGGTATGATAACACTAGATTTTTAATTTGCTTGCAGGAAAGGAATACGAATGGAACAGTTAATTCGTGACGAAATGCGCGTACTACCTTCAATTGACCCTCACTTCGAAGTGACTCGTCGTGTGGACTTTATTAAAACGAAACTTCAGCAGTCAGGCTGCAAGTCTCTGATCCTTGGTATCAGTGGCGGTGTAGACTCAACGACCTGTGGCCGCTTGGCACAAATGGCCGTGGATAGCCTGAATGAAAACTCTGGCAGCAACGACTACCAATTCATTGCGGTTCGCCTACCTTACGGCGAACAAAAAGATGAAGATGAAGCACAACTTGCTCTCTCTTTCATCCAGCCTTCTCAATCTGTTTCTGTAAACATCAAAGCGGGTGTTGATGGGCTTCACGCAGCATCTCACGTTGCACTTGAAGGTACAGGTTTACTACCAACAGACTCAGCAAAAATCGACTTTGTTAAAGGTAATGTGAAAGCTCGCGCTCGCATGATCGCGCAATACGAAATTGCGGGTTACGTTGGTGGTCTTGTGATTGGTACTGACCACTCAGCAGAAAACATCACTGGCTTCTACACCAAACACGGTGACGGTGCATGTGATTTAGCGCCTTTGTTTGGCCTGAACAAGCGTCAAGTTCGTGAACTTGCAGCAACGCTAGGTGCGCCAGAGCTATTGGTTAAGAAAGTGCCTACTGCCGACCTAGAAGAGCTTGATCCACAGAAAGCCGATGAAGCAGCATTGAACCTTTCTTACGACCAAATCGATGATTTCCTTGAAGGTAAAGAAGTCCCTCAAGACGTGTCAGACCGCTTAGTAGGCATCTACAAAGCAACACAGCACAAGCGTCAACCGATCCCAACGATCTACGATTAATTGTTTGAATTAATCTTAGAATCAAAAAGGCCGGAAGTTCATTTCAGTGAACTTCCGGCCTTTTCTATTCAATGTGCTTTTCTTTCTGGCCTTCCGACCTACCGAGTTAGTCTACAACTTCGATATCAGTTTGAGGCACACTGCAACACGCCAGTATTTGCCCCATGTTGCGTTCATGCTCTTGCAACGCCGGTACATCAGGTTGATGAACTTGCCCAGACTCAAGGGTCACTTTACAAGCACCACAGAAACCCGCGCGACAGCTTGATGCGATAGACACACCTGCCGACTCAGCTTGCTCTAGTAGTGTTGATTGGTTGTTGCCTTCGAACAGGTAGCCGTTAACGCTCAACTGCAGTTGCTTCACCGCTTCTTCCGTTGATTGAGCAACACCAAACGCTTCTTGATGATAATGCTGAGGATTCAGCCCCATTTGAATCAGCAATTTCTTGGCATTATCCATAAAGCCGTCAGGGCCACACACGAATGCTTGGCGCTTATGAAGGTCCTCAATTTTGGCGACATGAGACACACTCAAACGACCTGACAAACCATCCCACTCTTTCGTTGGTTGGCTTAGTGAATAAATCACACTTAGACCAGCATGTTCGCGAGCGATCTTATCAATCTCAGCTTGATAAGGGATATCTTCTTCACTGCTGCATTGGTGATAGAACACCACATCATCAATCTGACCATGGTCGGCTAAGTAACGAAGCATCGACAACATAGGGGTGATGCCGCTTCCCGCTGATAACAGCAGTAATGGATGTGTTGGGTTATCTTCTAAGTAGAATGCGCCATCTGGATTCTGAGCAACTAGCGTGTCACCGACTTGGAAGTGATCATTGAGCCAGTTTGAGATTTGACCATCGTCCACTCGCTTCACGGAAATCGCCAAACGACCTGCGCGTGAAGGGCTAGAAGATAACGTGTAACGACGAGACACTTTCTCGCCATTAATCACCATTTCAATCGGTAGATGCTGCCCCGGCTGATAGCTTGGTAATAAATTGTTCTCTTTCGCTGGCTCTAGCCAAAAGGTTGTGAAGTCGCGAGCGATCTCTTCACGCTCGACGCAAGTTAAGTGCAGTGACTCGACCCAAGAGTCTTCGTAGTGTTCTTTCTCTTTGGTTTCAAGTACCTCAACAACGTCACCCGCTTTCACCAGACCTTCATTTTTCGCCACAAGGTTCTGACCAAAGAAAACGCCACCACGTTCATTGGCTCTGAACGTAGAAAAGGTATTGAGTGGCTCTTTTGTTGCTCTGAATTCGCCGCTCTCAACATCGACTGTCGTTAGGATACAGCGCTCACAAGGCTTCACCGCTTCGAATTCAACCTCACCAATTCGAATGCGCTTCCAACCATCTTCAGCAAACGCTTCAGTGTTTGAGACGACAAAATTGGTGCGGAACTGATCCATGGAATGCGTTTCAGGACTACGGCGATTCAACTCATCAAGCGAAGCTTGGCTGATGATTAACATCGGGTAACCATCGGCGAAACTGACATTCTGACCAAGCTTTTCTCGAACACGATTAGATTGCTCACCACAGAACAGAAGTTCTACGCGAACACCAAGCACATCGCTAAACCAATCATCCGCCTCGTCGTTGGTGGTATACGCAGTGAAGCTATCTTTCCACACTGTTGCAGGCGCTTCTTGCATCTTGAAGTTTGCATATTTTAGGCGCAGCGGTTCTTTGCCTTCGTAAGTAAAAATAAAACCGTCTGGCTGCAAGCTAGAAGACACCTTGACCATTTTAGGGTACTTACGCGCCGTCACCATTGAGCCGTCAGCCAAGGCCAACATAAAACGTCTGTCGAAGGTAAGGCCCTGTTTTTCGACCCAAGCAGAAGAGAGTGCAATCCCACCTACTGATTTAACCGGAAACACATTAATTTGAGATAAGGAGGGCTGTTGACCTGAAAGCTCTTGCTCCAAAGCCTTTTGATCCAAAGGTGACTGCGACATAACGATTCCAATGTTTTGTTGTTTGTCCCAATGCTAACAAATGGTTATAAATAGATAAACTGGCAGGCATTAAACACTTGATACTAAGTAGGCATGATTAAACTAATAGAATGGCATTATGTTCCGGCAAACCTAAAACTATTGAAACTAACGATGATGCTTTACACACTAAAAGTAACCCGAATTTATTCACGCTATTTTTAAGTAGATCAGCAATATGCTGCACCTTGTTTCGACAATTGACTCAATGAGCCAGGTTTGCCTAAGTGATAGCCCTGAAAATAATCTATGCCCTGCGATTGTGCAAAACGTAAATCTTCATGGTTTTCTATACCTTCAGATAACAATTCAATCTGATACTTCCGAGCTAAAAATCTAAGACGCTCCCAAAAGGTCGAATTATCACTCCGGTTTCTCATTAACGACCGATCTATTTTCACTATGTTCGGTTTAACAACCCTAATCAGTGCTTCACCAGTGTTATAACCACTGCCATAGTCGTCTATCGCGATTTTAATTCCAAGACCACGACATACTCCAAACTGGGACATCATCCTTTTCTCGTCAATGCCAACCGGGTATTGTTCATTCTCAGTAAGCTCAATCCATAAGGTTATACCTAACTTGTTGCATGCTTGCCAAATTGGGGAAATATCACGTAGAAAAGTGAAACTTAAAACGTGATCAGGGGAGATATTAATAGTCAGAAAATCAATCATTTTCTTCTGAGACAATAATTCCTCGGACACTCTTAACAAGAATATTTGAGTAAACCATGCAATCTTCTTAGAGTCTAACAGACAGCGAATTGACGATTCAACATCGTGCCCTTTTTCCCAACGTAACAAAACCTCAGCACCGACAGTTCCATTGCCATTAGTTATCGGTTGAAAAACAGGATAAAACAATCCCTGATTAACATCGTCAATAAGTGCTTCGGCTTGTAAATTTTCAGACAACATATTCGTATTCATAAACAAACCTCTTTTTGTGATTAATCCATACTACAGATCAATAACTAGCAAGGATTAGCATGAACAAATCATATGTAGCTTTACATGCCTACTTCTTAACCGTGAAGACAAACTGCATAAGTAGTTAAACGAACTCCTGTACAAATACACAATGCCGTTTCAAAACGGTAATCTCGAGTCTGTTACTTTTAGATAGGTTATTAAAAACGCCATAAACTATCATAGATGACTATACTTCAATTAGATCAAATTACGCTTAGGGATAATGTATGTTTGGTGACTATTTAAAGGAATTGAGAGTCTCACTAGGTCTTACTCAGAGTGAGCTTGCTGTTAAGTTAAACCTTGCAAATGAAGAGTTTCGCTCTGTAGACGTGGTAACTCTCAGTCGTTGGGAACGAGGAAAAACCAAACCAACACTTGCCAAATGCCTAAGAATCTTGCGTTGTTTACAGGTTGACCTGAGTGACTTTTATGAATTAATACCTAATCCAAACGAAACAAAGCTACTAGACGAGATTGAACAACTTCGTTTTAATAACAGGGTAACGAAGCTTTCATCATTAAGTTATGAAGAGCCACAAGAGCCACAATCAGCTTTAATTACTGAGATGCCACTTCTTTTGAAAGATGATGACGAGATACTATCTAGCCTTAAAATCTTTTACGAAACAGCCATCCATACACCGAAGGGTTTTTTCGACATTAATCTATATGACTACCAACAAAACAAACGAGCTATTTTAAAAAGATTTATAACAGAAAGCGGGCAGTTGGTAGGTCACTCACTTAGTTTTATATTCGAAAGTGACTATTTTGACAAAGTTACTCATTCAAAAATCATTGATATCGACCTGACAAAATCTGTCAGTTATAAAAATTCGACTAAGTTATCGGTTTGTAATTATAATCGTTACTCTTCTAATTTCCAGATATTTCGATGTATGTTAGTTTCTCAATTTATAAACCTAATTCACTATTCAAATGTTCAACGTTATTATTTCTTTAATGCATGGCCTGAAAGCGGACAAATTTTAGAGCAACTTGGATTTAAGAAAATAGCATTTGATATTGAGTCAGAAAAAGGAGGTTTTAAATTAGGCAACCGCTCATTCGAACATTGCTTATACGAAATTGATACAGCGACACTTCTTTCTCAACCCGAAATAATAACCCTCATAAAAACAACCCAGTGGGATAACCAATACTCAATCAAAAATCATTAGGCATAGCCAAACAGCCTTTAAATTAAGATGCCTACCATCTTAAGTTTCTACACATAATAATACTTCGCCTTATGCAAAAGATTGGAGAAAACTACTGTGTTTGGCGAATACTTAAAAAAATATCGAATCGCGAATGAACTAACACAAAGTCAAGCAGCTACAAAGCTCAACTTACTCGGAGGAGATCTATCGAACATTGATACCGTTACACTTAGTCGATGGGAAAGAGGAACAACTAAACCAACTCTTAGCCGTAGTATTCGTGTTTTGCGAGAATTTACCAACGATCTTGAGCCTTATCTATCTAAAGTTAGTCATTTACAACATCAAGACCCTAGTTCTAAAAATAGAGTTGATCAATTCAATACTCTGATGGAAGAGAAATACCGTAGTCTAAATAACTTGATCGCCAGAGCAAATTATCAGTCAACATCGATGATCGAACACAATCCTGTTTGTGAATATCCGATTGGAAATTCTAATGATAGTGAGATTGTAAATTCTGTACTTGTTTTTCATGAGAAAACCTCTGATGAGAATATTAAGCATGGACTCTATAAAATCGATTTTTTAAACTATTGCAATGAAAAACGTTTCATTGCCTATAAATATGTCGACAGCGTCACAGGGGAGCTATTAGGACATAACATAGGCACTATATTCACGACTGAAGGTATGATCTCCGAAATTGAAACACTTTCTCAAAAGTCGATTGATGAAATAGATTTAAGAAAAACCGTTCCTTATAATAAAAGCCGAAAATTAGCTTATTTTGCGGTGAGCCAGCATTCGCTGTACGAGCGACCTTTTCGTCTACAATTAAATAGAGAATTCAGGTTTCTAGCAAAACACGCTAACATTACCGACTACTACACAACAGTTGCTATAAAGAGCTCAGCAGAAGTACTCGAAAAAATGGGATTTTCTGTTGTTTCGTACGAGAAAAAATCAACCAACGGTGCAATCAAAATTGGTAAACACTATTATTCTAAAGCTTTAATGCACATAAAAACAAGCCAGCTATTTACTCAACCCGAGTTCTTGAACTTGCTTACAGGCTGTCAAACCTGTTCAAACCCATGCTCAATTAGCTCTCAGTGTTGCTAAGCGGTCTCTTTCCGCGCACATTAACAGGAGTACCAATCCATCGAAAGATAGTTCTGATGGATGAACTCCTGCTTGCTTCAATCTTTCAAAACACAGCTCTACAGTTTTGACATTCGTATTCGATATTATTGAACCAATATACCTCATTATTTTCCCACTTAAATTATCAGTACAATCTATATACTATGTAATTAAGCGATTGAGTATTAAAGCATATGGTAAAAAGTTAGAATCTAATATGCTATGTTCGCTTGACTACATGTCAACCTCACGAACAATTACATCATCTACTTCATTGTTTAGTAATGTTACATAACTGCTCTGAGTCATGCCTCTTACAGCTTTCGTGTTTTGCATGCCATCCACATTCGTTAGACTTTTGTCAGAATAAATTGCTCGTATATCTCCATCGACTCGGCCTGAAAACGTGACATCATCAGCACTAATAGAAGCAATCGCTGAGGTTGCAAAAAATAAAAACGAACATAAAACGACCTTAATATTGACAAACGACTTCATAAACACCTCAAATGTAATTGGTTACATATGAGAGTTTAGCTTATTCGCAGGAAAAAAGAAGTCTAATGCCTACCAGCCACTCTTGCATCCGTGATGTTAGATTTGTAAACATTAATTTGTTCAGAAAAGTCCATTCATAATAATCATGATATAGCATGGATACAGCCACATCAATTCACCAGGCTTATACATATTATGCGCTGGTTAGCTATTTGATGGCAGTTAAACCTTAGGGAGAGACCGAAGAGTAAAACGCTAATACATATCTTGCAAGTCTTCATAGTAGTTTAATGGTTTTACATTAAGAGAATTAAATTTTATCTAACTTCGTAATATTTAATTCCTGAACCTAAGATCTGGAATGTAAACCATGATTCTTGGCAACACTTGATTATTCACATCAACGTAAGCTATGTAAGATCATAGATGAATAGTTAGACAGATTTAATCGAGTGCAAAAAAAAAGCATCACCATACCTTATAAGAAATAGGTCTAGTAATACTTTAATATTGATCAGGTTACCGGTAAGAGCTTATTCTAAGACTTGGCCGGGATAGATTAAGTCCGGATTTTCAATATCATTACTCTCAATGATCTCTTCTAAATCGAAGCCGAACTTTCTACGCAGTTCATATAACCAATCACCTTCTTGTACGACATAAGGTAATGTCGGCTTAACAGCAACTTCGGATATACTGTTAGACATAGTATCGAAATCACAGTCCATATCATCTGGGTCAGATGTGCAATCCGGAGCTTTTGTAATTTCAAGCGAAGAAGGGCGAGGTTCAACTTGATCAGACTCAATCTTACGCTTGCTGTCATTGAAATAATAAGATAATCCAACCACGGCTTCTCGTTGGTTTTTCCCAAAATCATCATTCAACGTTTGATTAAGTGCGATACTCGCACCGAAATATTCATTCAAAGCATACTCGACAAGGTACTCTATTGTTGGGTATTTGTCTTCGATTCCAACTCCTACCTTTAAATCAAGAGTATCACCATCATGTATACTATAGAGCAAATCAAGGTCAGGTATGTACTCTGAATCACCCAATAACTTGTAGTGCTTTATACCTAGATTCAATTGAAGTCGGTTATATTGGTAGAGAAAATAAAAAGATTGAGAATTTTCATACATATCTCCATCAAAATTATAGCCATAGTTTGCCCCTACCCCCAAAATATGAGCAGTTGGCTTCTCAGCAACCGCTGCACCGCTGGTTAGTACTAGAAACATAAAACAAATATTATTAATTAGTCGGTTCACAGGTTCACCTCATAAACAACATTAAACGACCCTTGGTAATTACCTGAACTAAGTGCATTTCCATCGACATCAAAACTAACATCGTATGCTACATCAACTTTGTTACTACCTTCTCCATTCACTGTAATCACTTCTGAATCAGGAAAAGATGCGGTATTAAGTACTCCGTCTTGGACAATCACCTTGTCAGGGCTTTCGCAGCCAATGGCACACGTGATTGTGTAGGGTATCTTTTCTAGCGAGTTATCAATATTTGTAAGCTCATAGTCACCTGACGTAGGGCTAAATGTCATAATAACGCCTGTAGGTAAAGTCCCTAACAAGCTAACATCATACCTCGTTGTACCAGAGATCCTTTTTGTTGCAGTATCATACTGGGGTTCAATATTCCCGTCTCCAAGTACCGTTAATGATTCAAGGATCGCAGCTTGATAATCAATCGTGATAATTAACGTCTCCGGCACTCTGGTATAAGTCATCGTACCGGTTTGACTTGTAAAAAAGTAAGTGGGTGAAAGGTTAATTGATGCCGTAAAAGTTCCAGATCCAACAGGGGCTGCGAACACATCATTACTGATATTAGGCAAAGCGAAAGCAGGTCGATAAAACTTAAAAGGCTCTATTCGGCTTGTTGCTGTGTAACCCATTCGCGACACACACAAAGTCGACTCTTGGCCCACTTTCGCACTCGAACCACTTATATTTGTAGCTGCACACTCATTGGCAACTCCCATTCCCACATTTGACCCGTAGTCTTTTGATGTGAAATAACTAGCCGAGCTACCCAAATTGTACTCAACGCCTAACAACTCCAGGCTGGTGTTAAAACTTTCGCCTGTAGAATGATTAACAAAGCTAACGTTATTAACGGGTTGGTTATCCATCGTTGCGGGATACCACTCTGCCGTTGGTTGCTCTTGCGCTATCGTCCATGCAGATGGAGATATAGCTTCACTACCGAAATAACTATTTGGCGCCGCATTGTTCCAAACCACAGAGTTGTTTGCTGTAATCGTTCCGTATACATCTGCAGCATGGCTACTATCTAAAGCCGTGAATAATAGCGCTATACTAATTAGGCTATTTCTTTTTAATAGTGATATTTTTGTTATAACTGTAATCATGGTTGGCTACCTTAACGGATAACGAATCGACATTTTGCAGGCCTTCTGCTAATTTTATGGTTTTCTTTCGACCAGATAGTATTGTATTAGTTTGTTTACATTTGTTACTAACAGAATTCGGTTTACAGTTATCAAACTGCATGTAGAAAAATGTGTTACCATTATTTTCCACATAAACTTCTGAACCGTTATATTTAACTTTGTAGTCAACATTAGTATTTTTTGCAGGTACAATATAATAAGGAGCATAACCATAATTAATACCAATTATACTTTCTTTTTTATCTCCATCGATAACGCTAGGCATGAAAGTCACTTGATAAACTTTGTCCTTCTCTAAATCATCACAATTAACCTGACATAAATTCTTTACTGATACACGACGTCTTTCCCCCGGATTTAATATCAGTTTATTGGGTAATAGCGCAAGATCCCATAAAGGTAAATTATCTTTTGTTAGCTCTACCTTTTCTAACTCTCCGTTTTCAACCTTTACTTGGCTAACGTTACCTTTTATATATTCAGGTTCAGTTTTCGAACTAGTCAGAGTAAAAACTCCATTACCATCTTCTCCAGCTATAAGAAGCATTTTATCTATGCTAAATGCATGGCTAAAAGAGGTCGTCATTAATAGTATCGAAGTAAATATTACACGTTGCATAATTTTCTCTATGTTAGTTATAAGCATATGGCGTCATCTCCATATGAACTGCATAATTAATGAGTTCATCAACATACAGTTTGTTTGCCGTAGTTAGTTGCTCAGGAGACTTAGCGAATATATACAAATAACCGCCAAGCTTTTTGTTTATAATTTCAACACCTGAGTTGTTCAGTTTGTTCTGATAGTTCAATACAATATTACTATCCTTGTATTGCCCTAAGTAGTAATAATAAACACCATCAACTAGGGCTATCTGATAACCTTCACTATTTTCTTCGAATGATGGCATACAGAAGTTATTACCTAAATTCAAATTATTAACCGATGATAACTCCGGTATTACACATTGATTTGCCTTAGATATAATTTTGTAAGGTTGTTTATCTTTCACCTTAAATTGATACACACCTTCAACAAGCTTGTCAGTAGAAACACAACCTCCACCGATACATTCAACTCCGTCTATTGGATTTCCATTTATATCACTAAACGTCGATATAAATGATTTCAACTCAGACAACGACGTATCCAAACGGATAACAGTTCCTGGATAACTAGTAGCCGACGTATAAGACTCACCATTGTTGTAAAAATCAGAGGCTTCCGTATCAAGCTTGAATTCATATTCATAGAACTCTTTTAATGGATATACCGTCAAAGCATCTCCACTAACATAAGCATTGCTTTGTTTTCCATTCTGCTCGGAGTTAACTACCGCCAAGAATTTTCCATCCGAAGACAGTTCCCCTGTATCATTATTCGAAATAAAATAAGAAGATGACTTTTCACTCGTAAACTCTATTCCTTGAGAAGTTATGATATTACTTGTACCAATATATGCAGAAACACTTGTATTACTACTTGAATTGATATAGGCATAAGAGTTTGAGTCAATATGTTTATTCTTATAATTTGCAGACAATGATAAATCGGCACTGCTTTGGTCTTCAGTAGAATCTTGATAATAAAGTCCCGCAGAGCTTGATACATTTAGATTGTTTCTGTTAATTAGACTACTTGAGACTGTATCTCTATGCGATAGCGCAACATCACCACTATCATCTATTTGTGCTTGTGTACTATGTGTGTATGTGTTTTCCTGGCCTATTGGAATAATTATTGAGGCCATAACACCATAATTTATATCGCTCGATTCACTTGCTGATAACTCTAAGTTCACCTTTGAGTCAAGTGGTAATGATGATATCTGCACGCCACTTCTTGCAGACCAACTTTCTGATTCATTATTATAACGATTACTAAAATCTTTATATTGGTTTTTTGTTAATATACCCGATATATATGATGATATATTTCTCGTTAAGTACTTGTTGTAATTTACTGATAATGATGTATAGTTCGAGTTACTGAATAAAAGTTGAGACAAACTAATATCTCCAATACTATTATCATTTTCACTATCAAATTTTGTGTAAGATACACTTAAGTTATAAATCCCCACATCAAAATTATAAAAACTAGATCCATCGTCAAATAATCCTGTTACTGCCGATATTCTGGACACTTCCCCTAAAGATAAGTGACCACCAACATAATTATAATTATCTTCCCCTGTAATAAACGAACCTGCACCCAGTGCAAAAAAATCCGTAACTTGATAGCTCAATTTCCCATTGGTGAACATTGGACTTTCATAATTATCATAAGCAAAGTTGATGGATTTCTGGTCAAAATCGTCCTCTAGTCCCGTATTCGTCAGGTCTCTTGATAAATAACCGGCTGTAATATGATAATCTAGTTCGCCGGTTTTAATCGACGAAGAGCTTGTATTGACTATCAACCTATCTTCTGTGTAAAACTCTTCACTGCCATCAAATATTCGAATTGTCGCAGTATAAGTACCAGATGGTAGCTCGTTATAGTCAAAGTATTCTTGCCCTGCATCCACATTACGACTTAATAGAACACGGCCTCTATCATCATTAATTTCTAGTCGACCAGCTCTTGAAATGTTCAAATATACTCGTCTAGAATTAGGAGATGATTTTTTTACTAGCTCTCTCGTCGATCCAATCGACAACATGTAACCAGAAGTTTTGCTGCCATTTTCTAAAAACTGAGTACTATTCCAAGAGCGTTCTTGGTATTTATACCCGACAGAGAAACGAGTATTACCACCAACATAGTTATACGATGAGTCATCCGAACTGAAACCATTGACATCACTAAAGTTTAGATCATTATGCAAATAGCCATACTTGCCAAAACCTGCATAATTTTCATGTTGATAAGAATAAGACGATGTATAATCAGTGTTGTCGCTATAAGAACCAGATAGATTCAAACCATGTGACATAATGATCGCGTTTTGATCGATCTCTTCTTTTACAAATTTTATTTCTGACTCTTCTATTATCTCAGTTAAGAATTGTGAGTTAACATGAATAATCAATGATTGGCTATCTGGCACATAAACAAAATCATATAAATCAGGTAGTAGACCACATTCACTTCGATAACCTTTACAATCTAGGCTCGATTCAACCCCATTTACCAGTGTTGTTGCCATCGCATCGCTAACATCTTTCTCAATACCAAGTTCATTCGCCAATGCTTGTGCTACAAGTTGTTTTTGTGAAGTGGGAATTCTTACTTCATCACCCGAGATGAAAGCTTCCGAATAGAATAATTTGTTGTTATCAGCCGAGAGAATTAGTGGCATTCTTATCAACTTCTCTTCAAACATATCTTCAAATCCATCTGGAATATTTGCGACGGATTTTGAACTATATATTATGGCCAAGAAAAATATGATAATTAAGTTTAAACCAAACCAAAGTCTAATAAACATTATAGTTGAAGCTCCACATTGAACGTAATACGACCATTGCAATCTAATGGCTCATCACTCGGTATATTTTTATTTGTCACTAATTCAAATTCATTGGTAGAGTTTTCATATTCAGTATTTTTAATATTATTAAATTCAAAGTTTGGTATATCTGAAATATCAGAGTAATGTTTTCTATCGATATAGAGATCGACAAAATCATCATACATAGTCTCACCGCTATCGTTGAAAACACATTTAGAAGTGAACTCTGATATGTTATAACTGTATTCAAACGAATCCCCAGAGCTTGTTGGTATATTCGTTCTAATATAAGAATAAAAACGCCCATTTAGAAAGGTTTCGTTCTCACCATCATACTTCAGTGCAATAAACTCATCAGATAAATCTACATTTATAGAATAGTCATACAAATTCGCTCTATTTATTTTTGTATTTACTGGAAATGAATAGCTTTCATAGCCAAAGCTATTGAAACTAAAAATAACAAGCAATAATAGAAAGAAATAATTTATATAGATATTCATTTTCATCAGCCTCGAAAAACAAGGCACTTAATTAATTAAGTGCCTATCAAATAATGAGATTTTTTCTTATGGCAAAGTTGCAATCATATCAACGTTAACGATAACTTCTGTACCAGCAATATCATCTGGAGTTGAGTGTGCTGTATCGTTAGCAACATACAGTTGAATCGTATCGCCTGTTGAAAGTTGAGTTGAAGCTAAGTATTCAGCTGCAGTAAGTTCCGTCGCTGAAAGGTTATCGCCGACGACAATGTTAGGCTGTACTTCACCCATTAAAGCTGGAAGCACATTTACTTGTGATACCGTCCAGTTAGCTGGAGTTAAAGCCCCAAGCACAGCCCCCGTGTAGTCATGCGCTTCCAAAACAACAGGTTTAGTTGTTTCGAACGTACCGTCAGCGTTCACCTGTAACGTACCAACAAAAGAAGCAGAGTCTTCACTACCGCCCGCACCAGTAACAAGGATGTCACCGTTGGTTACAAAACCAGGAACAAAGCCGCTGAATACTGCAGAACCAGTAGAGGTATCGCCAGGTGCAGAAAAAGCTGGAACAGATGTAATTGCAGATAGCAGTGTAATAAGTGTTAGTTTTTTCACTTTTATTTCCTTCGATATATTCATAATATGATTAGTTAGCCCCTTGCTAACTTCGGGTGTATGATATGCAATGAATAAACGTTTTTGTTAGCAAGTAAAGAAAAGTGACCCTCCGATATGCCTAGTGGATATTTGAGCAAGAAAACCATTCACCTAAAAAATAACCTAGGCATTTAATTCCTTAGGTTACTCATTCGCTAATTTAGTAACTGGTATTAGATCCCACCTTCGGTCTTATCTTATAAAAGTAGTTATTCACATGAACAACCCCACTTCAATATAAATACTAGAGACGTATAACAGTTTGAGTTTTAACTTATATCATTGCTAATAGCGCCAGCTGTCAACTAGGCACTCACCAGTGCCAAATACTAGCTCGTGCTAATTTTAAGTGATTTAGCCTTGTTAGAATACGCAAATAAATAATGGGCTGTGCTCTCTTTGCTTAATTCCCATAACATTCACTAATGAGTATTAAATACATGATGAGAATAAGTACATACGCACCTTTTCATAAATTATCCCTGTCAGTAGCGATATCATTGGCGCTGTTTGGGTGTGGTGCATCTAGCGACGAAGCGACTACTAACTCCAAACCCGAATCTCCAACATCAGGAGATACCCTTTACTATGCTCAGGATGTAATTCGTCAAAGCACTCCCACAAATACCTTTTTTGTTGATTTGTCGAATAATATGGAGTCATCTGATGATTCGTCAGTTACATTAACGACAGTTACGTCTTTGAATAATAGCTATGATTGTAATGTTGTATCCCAAAATGCCAATGGCTTCACCATTAGCGCTCAAAGTGCAAAAGTGTGCGACTACCGCTATCGAGTTGGCGCTGCGCTACCTTCTGACATCGCTATGAGCTCCCATAGTAACTATGGAGAGGCGCGTATTAGCGCTACTTCAGCAACATCAGGAGATGGTTTTGCTGAAGCGACAGTTCGTGCGGCTGTCGGTGAGTCAACTGAGCAACTTACACCGATTTCAGGACTAACCTCCTCTTTCACATCTGTACAAATAGATATCGCTAAAGAGCTTGGGAACGCGGGGTACTCTCTAGACACAAGCACATATGCATTAGCAACCACGGTTACATTGCCTAATGGTGATGCGACAAATTCAACTGCTATTGCAAACACATCAACTAATACGATTGATTACACCCCAGGAGATGGCATACCAAGCGGCGTAGAACGCATCCTATATAGCTATAGTGATGGTTCAAGTGTGTTAGCTGGTAGTATTGATATCGCGGTCTCAACAGACACAAACAGTGCACCAACAGCAGAATCTCGTAGGAAAATCAGTTATATAGATCCAGACTCTGGTGACGAGGTAGCTAAAATTCCTTATGGTAAACAATTAAGGTTCAATGTTGCGGATCTTATAAGTGACCCTGACGGTGATACTCTTCATCTCGTTGACATATATAGCTTTGGTGCAACCATCTTAATTCCAAACGATGCCAACAACGATGGTAATCTTTTCAATGATACTGAGTTTGATTTCACTAGTACCCAACCTGGAGAAACATCTGTGTCCTATGTTGTGTCTGATGGAAAAGGGGGCTATGCCACAGGAATTTTGCAAGGTTACGTCGGTAACCCATATGAGCCAATCGTCTCAGTGAATATCTACCTACCACCGTTGATGTACGCAGATACTAAAGATGCTGAAATCATCGCCACACCTCAAGTTGGTAACGGTACTACCGCTTTAAATGGTATCACCACGGCTTCTCACGATTGGCACACTGCTAATTACTTGTGCCAAGCTAGAGGAGCACGATTGCCAACGGCGATGGAACTTCAAAGCCTATATGATGATGGCAATACTAGTGGCCGTTTGTTTACTAATCACAACTGGCCAATTGACGTTAACTACTGGGCTAGTGACCAAGGAACAAGTGGAATTAGCTATCATCGTTCCGTAAACATGGCAGATGGAGTTGTTAGTACAAATGATGTCAATTCGAGTGTTCGATTTACTGCTTGCGTCGATGAAACACCTCCAGGGCATCCAATTAAATTCCTTGGTGATGACATTGGTGATGATTATCTATTTGATACTCGTATCAATGCTCAAGTGACGTTTGGCTGTGGGTTTATTGTAGATTCTATCTCGCAGGTAGGAGGTGCTCATATTGGAGGCACTGGCGGAGCCAAACATACAATAGACGTTGCTGACATAGGTAGAGTTAGAGCTCTCTGGGGACCCACAGAGTTTGGGTCTGGAAACGATATGTCTCGACTCTTTCTATATAATAGATCTGGTGGCTTACTGTTAACCTGTGGTAACAAATCTTACTCAGGTCACTATGCCGATGAATATACTCTAACCGCAGATGAGCAGTTAACAGGCTTTAGGGCCACAGGAGACAGCTACCTAAATGGATTAGAGCTTTGGGTTGATACCGAAAATGGATTAGAGCTTTGGGATTGATACCGAATAATCCTAAGACGCTAGCGTTAAACTAGTTATTCGTAACTAGTTTAACGCTAGACTGCACACTATTTATGTTTCAATTTAAACAATTTCAACTCAAACCTCACTATTACATCCAATCTAACTTTAGTCGAACTGGCAGGCATTAAACACTTGATACTAGGCTAGTATCTTGAGATGTTTAGCTTTCTATCTTGATACATTAAGGCAGCAATGCAGTAACACTCTCGAGACGTTCTATAATATGAACACGTTTACCGCATTGAACTTTCATTGAATAAAAAGGATTTATCATGAACAAACTCGTCATTATCATCTTATGTGTACTGCTTCCGCCTGTTGGCGTGTTCTTCGCTCGCGGCGCCGGGAAAGATTTGGTGATTAATATCATTCTTACTTTCTTCTTCTGGGTTCCAGGAATGATCCATGGTCTGTGGGTAGCCACCCGCTAACCCTTATTAACAAATAGATACCGAATAAAATATCCATAAAAACAAGCTCCTAGCCATGAAGAGTTAAAAATAGGATGAAATGAAAGTACTTTTCCACTATCATCCTGTCGCCTAAACGTAAGCGATTGCTTTCACAGATTTCGCTGAGTTTAGGCTCCAACTACATAACACTTCAAATGGTGGGAGCCTTCAATGACACAACTTACGATTACTCGTCCTGACGACTGGCACGTTCATCTACGCGATGGCGAAGTATTAAAAGATACAGTTCGCGATATCAGCCGTTACAATGGTCGAGCGTTAATCATGCCAAATACCATCCCACCGGTAACCGATACCGAAATGGCTCTTGCTTACCGTGAACGCATCATGGCAGAGCAGCCAAGTGAACAATTCCAGCCTCTAATGGCACTTTACCTGACAGACAACACAACACCTGATGAAATTCGTAAAGCGAAAGAATCTGGCGCTGTTGTAGCAGCGAAGCTATACCCTGCTGGCGCGACGACTAACTCTGATTCAGGTGTAACTTCAGCTCAAAAGATTTACCACTTACTCGAAGCAATGCAAGAAGTGGGTATGTTGCTGCTGGTACACGGTGAAGTAACGGCTCACGATGTTGATATCTTTGACCGTGAAAAAGAGTTCCTAGACACAGTTCTAGCACCGATTGTTAACGACTTCCCTAACCTGAAGATCGTTCTAGAGCACATCACGACGGCAGATGCTGCGACTTTCGTTAAGAACGCTAACGAGAACGTAGCGGCAACCATTACTGCTCACCACTTGCTTTATAACCGCAACCACATGTTGGTTGGCGGCATTAAGCCACATTTCTACTGCCTACCTATCCTTAAGCGCAACACACACCAGTTAGCACTTATTGAAGCAGCAACAAGCGGTAGCAAGAAGTTCTTCTTGGGTACAGACTCTGCACCACACGCTAAAGGTGCAAAAGAGTCAGCGTGTGGTTGTGCAGGTTCTTACACAGCGCACGCTGCGGTTGAACTGTACGCTGAAGTATTCGATTTAGAAGGTAAGCTTGAGAACCTAGAAGGTTTCGCGAGCCACAATGGCCCTGACTTCTACGGTATCCCACGTAACACAGACACCATCACTCTAGTAAAAGAAGAGTGGAATGTATCTGAGACAATGCCTTTCGGTTCAGACATTGTTGTGCCCATCCGTGGCGGCGAGGCGATTGCTTGGTCTGTAAAATAAGCACTTGGGCTGTTAAATAAACACCCTCCATTTAGCGAAAAGGGTCACCATAGTAATTATGGTGACCCTTTTTTGTTTCGATGAAAGACTGTCTTATTCCCAGCAGTAATTTAACGATTACTTACCGCGAATTTTTCCGATAGCAGTCCAAATAGCAACGACAATCAATCCAGATAAAACCCCAATCACACCATTTAATAGCGTTGGTACCACCGCAGTCGCAATCGTATGTCCACTGAAGTCCATAATAATCGGTTCAATTAAGTGATGAATTGCTGGAACGTTGTGTACCACAATACCGCCGCCAACCAAGAACATCGCAGCCGTGCCGACAACCGCAAGCATCTTCATTAGCTTTGGTGCAAATGCGACTAACCCATTACCCAATCGGGTTTTAATGGCACTCCCATTTGATGTGCGTTGGAGATAGAAACCTAAATCATCCAGCTTAACGATCCCTGCCACTAAGCCATAAACACCAATCGTCATCACAACCGCTATCAAACTCACCACAAGAATCTGAGTCACGATACTTGTACCCGTTACGGTACCCAGCGCAATTACAATGATTTCCGCAGATAAGATGAAGTCGGTACGAATTGCGCCTGAGACCTTTCGCTTCTCATACTCTTCAACAGATTCACCCGAGCTGCTTTCCTCATCTTTCTCTTCGTGTTGATGAGCATGAGGAAAAAGCTTTTCTAAGATTTTCTCTGCCCCTTCAAAACAAAGAAACAGACCACCAATCACCAGTAGTGGCATGATCAACCAAGGAATGAATGCACTGATCAATAGTGCTGCCGGAACCAAAATCAGCTTGTTTTTAAATGAGCCTTTTGCGACCGCCCATACCACTGGGATTTCTCTTTCAGCAGAAACACCGGATACCTGCTGGGCGTTAAGGGCTAAATCGTCACCTAATACGCCTGCGGTTTTTTTAGCGGCTACCTTAGACATCAATGCGACATCATCCAACACGGTTGCAATGTCATCTAACAGTGTTAGTAAACTTGCTCCAGCCATTTTGTTGTCTCTTTATAAAGAATTGAACCATCAATAAAATGTAACACCATCAATTCACTCATCAAAGTTATGAGTCTGTAAAAAATAAAGTCACAAGTTGTGTTTTCTATTGCTGTCTCTGTTAGACAGGAATAATCTGTCTTAATCTTTCACGAACATAAAAGAAAAAGTATAGATGAAAAGTGAATCTACCTACCCGATTGGTAAGCCAGGGCAAAAATGGCAACAAGCAGAACGTGAAGCATGGTTAGCTCAACGAACGGTTAAGCGTGAATACCAGCAAGAAGTTGTACCAAAGATTAAAGCACTTGCAGACCGCTTTGACATCGAACAATACGGCGCACTGAGCTACGACGAAGCTCGCTTCCCACTCTTCGCTATCAAGAGCAAAAACTGGGACGAGTCAAAGCCGACGATTCTGGTAACAGGTGGTGTTCACGGTTACGAAACCAGTGGCGTGCATGGCGCGATCAAATTCGCTGCGACTCAAGCAGAAAAATACACGGCGCACTTCAACATTGTTGTCGCACCTTGTGTGAGCCCTTGGGGCTACGAAGTGATCAACCGCTGGAATCCAAATGCTGTTGATCCAAACCGCTCTTTCTACGACGGTACGCCAGCAGAAGAATCAGCAAACCTACGAGCTCTAGTAGCGTCTCTGCCAGAAGTATTGGTTCACGTTGACCTGCATGAGACGACTGACTCTGATGAAACTGAATTCCGACCTGCACTCGCAGCTCGTGATGGCATTGAGTACATCGAAGGTATGATCCCAGACGGTTTCTACACTGTTGGCGATACTGAAAACCCACAACCTGAATTCCAAGCTGCTGTCATCGCTTCAGTTGAAAAAGTAACCCACATTGCGCCTGCGGATGACGAAGGCAAGATCATTGGTTCAGACGTCACTCAACACGGCGTGATCAACTACCCAATGAAGAAGCTTGGCTTATGTGGCGGCGTGACTGACTGTAAGTACGGTACAACCACAGAGGTTTACCCAGACAGTGACAAAGTAACAGACGAAGAGTGTAACGATGCTCAAGTTGCTGCTGTTGTTGGTGCTTTGGATTACGTTATTCAGCACGAATTGAACGCGTAAGCGTAAACCCGCTCATAGCTAGAACCGGGCACCTAGACTAATAACTAAGAGCCAAGAACTAAAAGAGCCACAAATGACTACTCACTTGTGGCTCTTTTTTGTTTCTCTTTCGCTGATGTCTTCTACGGCATAAAAAAGCTCCCTTGCACGCGGTGCAAGGGAGCTTTGAATCTGCTGATTAGAGTAAGTTCCTATCTAGAGGTACTTACTTAGTGGCCGGAGTAACCGTTTCTTGCCCTTTACCGACTTCTGTCAGTAGGCCTTTCAACAAGCTCACACAACCAATCAAAAGAATGATCGTAAACGGCAGTGCTGCAATAATCGTAATAGATTGCAGAGCTTGGATTGATTGAGTACCACCAATCCACAGCATCACCATCGCGATAGCACCTGAGATAACCGCCCAAACGACTTTCTGTTTCACTGGCACTTCTAATTTACCACCCGCCGTCATGCCATCGATAACGATAGAACCTGAGTCCAACGTTGTAACGAAGAACACGATGATCAGCGCGACTGCGAGAACAGACAGAATGCTACCGAACGAGTAAGCATCTAGCATGTAAAACAAGCTTAGAGATACATCTGTAATGCCTTGGTCGAGGCCAAGTTGCCCCACCTGATTAATCACTTGCTCGATAGCTACGCCACCGAAGATAGACATCCAAGCTGAAGTCACCAATGTTGGGATAATCAATACGCAAAGTAGGAATTCACGAACCGTACGGCCTTTAGAAATACGCGCTACGAACATACCGAAGAAAGGTGCATACGCTACCCACCATGCCCAGTAGAACACAGTCCAACCATGCAGCCATGTTGTGTCTTCACGACCCGCACTTTGGCTCAAAGCTACGATATTTTTCACATAGCCCGTTGCCGCCGTTGCCATTGAATCAAGCACAGTTGTGAAATTCAATACAGCGATAAGACCAAGGAATATGAATGCAATAACCATGTTCAGGTTACTTAGGAACTTAACACCACCGTCCATACCACGTAGTACAGAGATGATCGCCAAGCCCATGATCAGAACGATGATAGATTGCTGAAGGAAGATGTTGTTTTCCAAGCCGAACACGTGGCTAATACCACTTGCTGCTTGTGTACCACCTAAGCCCAATGAAGTCGCAAGGCCAAACAGAGTAACCAGTACGGTTAGTACATCGATTACATCACCAGTTTTGCCCCACACACGCTCACCCAGAATTGGGTAAAACACAGAACGCATTGATAGCGGTAAGCCTTTGTTATAAACAAAGTACGCCAGACAAAGCGCCGTCATGCCATAGATAGCCCATGCATGAAAACCCCAGTGGAATACGGTTGCGCCTAGCGCCAGTTCACGACCAGCGGTTGTGAAAGGTTCTGCGTCTAATGGCGTTCCGAACCAGTTAGTGAAGAACGCAGTTGGCTCTGCAACACCCCAGAAGATAAGTCCAATACCCATACCTGCTGCGAATAACATCGCAATCCAAGATGACATTGAATAGTCCGCCGTCGCGTCTTCGCCACCTAAACGGATTTTACCCAACGGTGAAAAAGCAAGAACAACAGCAAACGCTAGCATGATGTTAGCTCCCCACATAAACAGGAAGTCAAACTTTGATAGAACAGCACCCTTAATAGAATCAATTGCAGCTTTAGCATCTGCAGGAGGAAGAGCAAGAAGAGTGATGATGAAGAGAAGAGATAAGCCAACTGAGGCTACGAAAACTGTGTTATGGACATCCATGCCCCATTTACTGACGTTGTCTTGACCAACTTGATAGTCAGTAGAATCAATACTGTACTTTTTTGATTTAAAACTCATAAATTATGATGTTCGCATATCCGATTCAACGAATATAAGGACGCTCTCCATATCCAACTACTACTTGATTGGCTCGCCGCATCGCCTAAATAAAAGGCAATAAAAATCACAATAGTTAGTGATAAATGGACTTACTGGCTCAATCCCAAGGCGCACATTATAGCACAGCTCAAAGCATTTTGACTGATTTTTAGCTCAATAGTCACCCAAACCACCGTTGATAGTGATAGTTAACCCAATAAATACAGAATAAAACAAAAGAATAAAAACCTTCAAATACAACAATTTAAATTAAAATGACGCACCGTAAAATCACATCCAAACTTTTTGCAGATAATTTTAATAATCACCCAATTTACTTATAGCTCTAATAAAAAAGCCCCGCTATAGGGGCGGGGAAAGTTACCAAAGGTAAAAGAGAAATCAGTGCTCAAATGTCAGCGCTGCGTCTCACAGATCAGCACTGCACATTTCAAAGACAGTTCGTTAGATTGCGAAGCAAAAACCTAGGTTATAGTCTTCACCATTTTTCGCAGTGAACTCTTTGTCTTCACTTGATGCATTCGGGCGGCCACTTTCATCGCCTTTTACTAAGCTCACCCAGTGACGGATGCCAGAAGAACGGCTCGCCTCAGTTTGACCAAACGTAGTGCACGTCTCTAATTGGATATCTTGAATATCAACCAACTCCAGACGGCCTGTGCCTTTACGAGCGCCGATTGTCACTTCAACGTGCGTACCGCTTTCATCACGGAATAGGATTGCTGAAGGCTTAGATTTATCACCTGTGTAAGCCACAAAGTGTTTAGCGCGTTTCAAACCTGTGTGTTCACCGTTTTTGAAATAAACCTGAACGTGTCGGTAGTCAATCTCGTAGCTCACTACATCTTCGTGAGAACCAGACTCGAGAGGGAATAGAGTATCAAGCAACTGTTTCGCCATTTTCTGCTTTTCGAGTTGCTTGTCTGCTTTCACCATTTCGACGGCAAAGACAGCTTCAGCAATAAAAGTTGAATGGTTTCTGTGAAGTTCTGTTTTGTCTAGTGTCAGCATATTCATAGTCTATCCCTCGTACGGCTTTAAATTTCATTTAGGTCAAACATCCCAATAGACCCTTTTCAAAATTGTTCTTTACTGTGTGGTTTCCATGTTTTTCATACTACTTGTATTTTTGTCACAATTTCACAACAAAAATTACACAGTGTGAATTTTACTAAATTGCTTTTTTACACACTCCTATTTTTAGGGGTAAAAAGAGTCGTAAGCCATTAATTTAAATAGACTTACGATCATAGAATATTCATTTTTACGTCTTGTTTGAATTTGTGTAATAACCGACCCCTACTAGCTTATTGTCGATAACACGGTAATACGTGTGCTTGGTTTCGACTTTACTCGACAGCGGGTTTAACCATTGATAGGTATAAACGCCACGACCATTTTCTTTGGTTCGATTTAACATCTCAGTGAGAATTGGCTTATCGTCTGGGCTTAGATTTTTACGCTGATTTTTCCCTCTTTCAGGGTAAACACATCAACCATACGAGCTTCGATGACAGTGCCATCAGGGTTAGTCGCAGAGAACGTTGATTCACTTACCGCGCGGTCACCACACACAAAGTGGACAGGGTCGCTCCAAGCTGCATCTGGAAAGTTCTGCCAAACCAATTCAAAGCTATTGCGAACGGCTTCGTACCCTTCGATAGTGTTGCCAAGTTCGCCTTCTCCAGCCACGGTGTGGAAGACACAGTCTTCGGTCATAAACGACATTAGCGCTTCAATATCATGGTTATTCCATGCATCACTAAAAGACTGTAAAAAGGCGGTGTCGACTTGGTTTTCCAGCACGAATGTCGCTGCATTGGTTTGCATATTCATATTCCAGAATCCTTTATGTTTTCGTTATTGGTTTAAATTTCAGTAGCTTTGCGCCACTTTTTTATTAGAGTGTTTAAACTAGATCTGTAAAAATTTAACAACTTGATAACAAGGTTCATCACTCTAACTTCGAGTTACTTTATAAACAATCTTTAAGCTCACATATTTCATATTTTTATACATTAATTGGTGTTCTAACTTTATTTATCTCGTAATCACTAGATCTATATGAGCTCTAAATAAAATCAGTAGAAATATTAGACTTTAGTCGAAATCAAAATCTTGATGGTACTTTCGGCCATACTGCTCAAGCTGGCGATCATGAGTATTCACTTGTAATTCAATATTACCCTCACCTTTATTAATAACTTGATTGTTATCTACATGGGCTTCATTTTTTATATCAGTTAGCTTCTCTTCGATATAATCAGTCGGTTCATTTAAAACATTCATGGATATTAACTCCTTTATCAGGTTTACTTTCGCTGACGGAAGAATATGAACGGATACTAGACCGTTTGAATATTCTTTTTCATCGTACAAAGGCTGAATGGCATCATTGCCACCTTCCTTAAATGGGTGAATGGAATACCACTTATCTTTTCGTTGCTCTTGCTGATCACAATCAGCCACATTGAATATCTGAGTCCTATTGAGGTCACATGGTGAGTTGAAAACACTAACTTTATGATAATCAATGGCTTTAATAATATTGATACAGTCTTTACTTTGGCTGTGACACACCGACCAAAGCGCATTTAACAGGTTATCGGTCCATTCCAGTAAACGGGTGGGAAAGCCCTGCTTTTTGGCTAAACACATCAATAACCAGTCATTTATGTCGTTAGAACTCAGCGAGTGACCACCGTAAACTCTCACTGTTGAAAGCAACTCTTGTTCGACACGGCGTATGTTCTTACGATTGGAACGGCCTAAACTTGGCATTAGATTATTATTTTCATAATCACACACGTTATACATCAAACCGGCGTTGTTGCCTAAATCAATTGAACCTTTTTCGAGTCCTGCGATCTGATCCTTT
>NZ_JBGONQ010000035.1:0-58482 GCF_041439145.1 Vibrio sp. 1F255
ATATCACTTACTACCGTTTTTGTTTTTAGTTCCCGCTAATCCGCGATGAACCAAAAAAAAGCCCCTAAAATTAGGAGCTCATTTTGATCTAATCAACACTGATTAAGCTGATTATTCTTTATCGTGTACAGCTTACAGACTGTTATTCAATGTTTTGGATCTGCTCACGCATCTGTTCGATAAGAACCTTAAGCTCTACGCCTGATGCTGTGATGTCTGTGCTGATAGACTTAGACGCTAGCGTGTTTGACTCACGGTTGAACTCTTGCATCATGAAGTCTAGCTTACGGCCACAAGCGCCACCTTTCTTCAGTACTGCATTTGCTTCTTTCACGTGAGAATCTAGACGGTCTAGCTCTTCTGCTACGTCTGACTTCTGCGCAAGTAGGATAAGCTCTTGCTCAACACGAGAACCTTCAAGTTCGATTTTCGCATCTTCAAATTTGGTAAGAAGACGCTCACGTTGCCACTCTAGGATCTCAGGCATGCGTGCACGAACTTTCACTACTTCTTCAGTGATTGCATCTAAGCGCTGTACGATTAGCGCCTTCATGTTCTCACCTTCACGAGCACGAGCATCAATGAACTCTGCGATAGCATCGTTGAATGCTTCAAGTAGGTCTTTGTTGATGGCATCCATGTCTTGCTCTGGCGTTTCCATCACACCAGGCCAGTTCATGACTTGGAATGGGTTCAAACGGCTCTCTTCGCCAGTCATCGTCATTACTTGGTTCGCCGCATTGATTACTTGCTGAGCCAAACCTTCGTTAATGCTTAGTTCGCCCTTTGCAGCAGGGTTTGCTTCAAAGCGTAGGTTACATTCAACCTTACCGCGCGCTAGACGCTTACGGAAACGCTCACGCAAGATTGGCTCTAAACCACGGAACTGTTCAGGCATACGGAAGTAAGTTTCTAGGTAGCGTTGGTTTACACTACGGATTTCCCATACTGCGCTGCCCCAATCGCCTTTTACTTCTTTGCGTGCGTACGCGGTCATACTATAAATCATCGAATTTTCCTGTCTTTTATCATTCTGAAAATAACGCGCACACATAGTATCACGATATGGTGTGCTCTCGAAGCCTGTCGCTTTTCACTGTAAATAGCCTTTCGTGATAAATAGCTTTGAACGGTAAATAGATTTGCACGATAAACTGCTATATAATCTTGCCCCAATCAAAACTGTCTCACCCCTTTCTTAGGTGATGCACTCTTTCGATAGTAAATCACTTCAGACTGTTAATAAGGTAGATACCAATGCGTCCAAATGACCGCGCTGTAGATCAAATTCGTCCAATTAAAATTACTCGTAACTACACAGCTTATGCTGAAGGTTCTGTATTAGTTGAGTTCGGCAACACTAAAGTTCTATGTAATGCGACGGTAGAAGAAAACGTACCGCGTTGGTTAAAAGGCCAAGGAAAGGGTTGGGTAACGGCTGAATACGGCATGCTGCCACGTGCAACGCACACTCGTAACCGTCGTGAAGCGGCGAGCGGCAAGCAAGGTGGTCGTACGATGGAAATCCAACGTCTGATCGCTCGTAGCCTACGTGCTGTTGTTGACCTGAAAGTAATGGGTGAAATTATGATCACTGTCGATTGTGATGTTATCCAAGCAGACGGCGGTACTCGTACTGCTTCTATCTCAGGTGCAAGCGTTGCAATGGCTGATGCTATCAACAGCCTACTAGCAAGCGGCAAACTGAAAAAGAACCCAATGAAAGGCCACGTAGCGGCAGTTTCAGTGGGCATCGTTGGTGCACAAGCACTGTGTGACCTTGAGTACGTTGAAGACTCAGCAGCCGATACCGACATGAACGTTGTAATGACGGAAGACGGTAAGATGATTGAGATTCAAGGTACCGCAGAAGGCGAACCGTTCAGCCACGAAGAGCTGATGCAGCTTTTAGCCCTGGCTAATAAGGGCATTGCCGATATCGTCGAAGCGCAGAAAGCTGCGTTGGCCGACTAGTCATTTTTAATAGCTCCCAATTTGGGGGCTATTTTTTTGTCTGTAAAACCTGAAAGGGTGGTACAGGGCGTAAGTTAAGTTTTATTGAGTAAACATAGAGGATGAGCATGAAAGCATATCAACGTGAATTTATTGAATTTGCACTAGAGAAAGAAGTACTTAAGTTTGGTGAGTTTACTTTAAAGTCTGGCCGCAAGAGCCCTTACTTCTTCAATGCTGGATTGTTTAATACAGGTCGTGACCTAGCGCGCTTAGGTCGCTTCTACGCAGCAGCATTGGCTGATTCTGGCATTGAGTTTGATGTACTATTTGGTCCTGCATACAAAGGTATCCCAATTGCAACGACGACAGCGGTTGCACTAGCGGATCACCACGATGTAGACACGCCTTACTGCTTCAACCGTAAAGAAGCGAAAAACCACGGTGAAGGTGGCAACCTTGTCGGTAGCGCGCTTGAAGGTCGCATCATGTTAGTGGACGACGTGATCACTGCAGGTACTGCGATTCGTGAGTCGATGGAAATCATCCAAGCAAATGGCGCTGATTTAGCGGGCGTGCTTGTTGCTATCGACCGTCAAGAGAAGGGCAAAGGCGAACTGTCTGCGATTCAAGAAGTTGAGCGTGACTTCGGTTGTGCGATTATCTCAATCGTTAGCCTGACTGACTTGGTGACTTTCCTTGAAGAGAAAGGCACAGACGCAGCACATCTAGAGTCAGTAAAAGCGTACCGCGCTCAATACGGCATCTAATACTACTCGTAATTAGACTATAGAATGCACAAGGGGCTGATGATTCATCAGCCCCTTTTCTTTTGGTTCAGTATTCATTATTTATAACGAATGCCGCGCTCCACTTCTGGGTCTTCCATGGTCTTAAAGCGCTTGTGCAGCCACATCCACTGTTCTGGTGCTCTTAAGATAATCTTCTCAAGGTAGCGGTTCATGTAGGCGGCAGCCGCTTTCTCATCTTTCTGTGGATAGTCATCTTCGATCGATTCATCGGCCATGATCTCATACTTGCCATCGGCATTTCTAAAACCAGAACCCGGAACAAGTGCGCATCGGCTCGTATAAGCCAGAATACTAGTGCCTGTTGTAGTACATGCATCTTCTACCGCGAAGAAAGGCACAAACACTGCTTTGTTACGGCCGTAATCATGATCCGGAAGGTAGAAAAGGATCTCACCCTGACGCAGGATTCGAATCATACGCTTCACGTCTTTACGGTGAATCAGGCGGTTGCCGTTTTGAGTACGACCACGGTATTGAATGAATTCATAAGCCGGATTGTTGTGCGGGCGATAAACACCTAAACCTGAAATACCGAGAACAGCCATTGCTCGCGCAGTGATCTCTAGGTTCAAGGCATGCACACAACACAGCAGAACACCTTTGCCGTTAGCTTTATGTGTACGCAGCATTTGAGTGTCTTTATCTACTAAGATTCGCTTGAAGCGCCACGTCGGCCAAAACCAGGTAATGCCGGTTTCGATGAGTGCCATACCTGTGTTCTTAAAGTTCTCACTGACCATTGCCGCGACTTCATCTGCTGGCTTGTCTGGGAAGGCGAGCTCCAAGTTACGTGTTGCTACCGCGACACGCTTTTTACCATAGCGAGCACCCAAAGAGCCTAACGATCGGCCTAACAGCAGTAAGAGGCGATAAGGGAGAACGTTAACAATAAGCGCCAATAACCCAAAACCAAACCATACACCCCAATATTTAGGGTGAAGTAGAGCTAGAGTAAAAGGCGGCTTAGTAATCACGTGTTGTGCTGTGCCGTTTGCTGAAGAAGTTTTCGTCGTCATAACCATCACTTAAGATTTGATTGCCACTTAATTTGATTGCTACTTAATCTGAGCGCTTAGCAGTGCCCAATAAGCATCAAAGTTTTCTGTTGGTTGATATTTGAAGTCTGAGCGAACAAATCGATTCAAGCTGCCTTCAACTTGACCGAGCAGTTGAGCGGCTAAGATTTTCTCATCAACCGGGAATGATTTCCCTTCACGAAGCTTTCTTTCACGCAGGATCTGGCGAAGTTGCGTCTCAATGCGTTCGAAAAGTTGGTTGATGCGATCACGCAGGCGTTCATTTTCAAACATTAGAGCATGACCAGATAAAATTCGAGTCAGGCCTGGGTTACGTTCTGAGAAAACTAAGATAAGTTGTAGTACTAGGCGTATGCGCTCTAGCGTGTCTTTCTCTTCATCCAGAATACGGTTGATTCGAGACATCAACGCTTCTTCAATGAACTCGATCAGGCCTTCAAACATGCGGGCTTTGCTTGGGAAGTGGCGGTATAACGCAGCTTCAGAAACACCCACTTGCTTGGCCAACTTTACCGTTGTGATACGAGAAGCACCTTCGGTCGATTCCAACATTTGTGCGAGAGCTTGTAGGATTTCTTCACGACGGTTTGATTTTCGAGTACCAGCCATCTATTTACTTCCTTTCCTAAAGATGAGGATTGAGTGAAGAAAGATTATAAACACCATTCAATTCTGTTTCCTAGTTTTGTGAGCCCTAGGTCAACAGAATCGAGAGGTGTCAGCAGATTGTCAGAGCAAATCTGTGCGTTTATGCATCAATAAGCTGTTGGATCTGATCGAGGATCTGGAAACCAAGTGTGTCTTTGCTCTCCAGTGGTAGAGATTTATCGCCGCCTTCCCAATAAAGGTGCAGCTCATTGCTACTGCTATTGAAGCCTTGGCCTTCAACTGAGACGTCGTTGGCGCAGATCATATCGAGGTTCTTTCTTTCCAGTTTACCGCGTGCGTACTTCTCAACATCTTGAGTTTCTGCTGCGAAGCCGACAGTAAATGGGCGACCTTCGGTCATTGAAGCGACAGAAGCGACAATATCTGGGTTTTTAACCATTTGAATGGTCATGTCGTCTTTACCGTCGACCTTTTTAAGCTTTTGGTCTGCGATGGTCTCAGGGCGATAATCGGCAACCGCGGCGCAGCTGATGAAAATATCATGTTGAGAAGCGTTTGCTGCAACCGCATCAAACATCTGTTGTGCGCTGTCGACATCAATACGATTAACTTTATTTGGCGTTGCTAATGAAACAGGGCCGCTGATTAGAGTCACTGTTGCGCCTTGTTTCGCGGCTGCTTCAGCCAGTGCATAGCCCATCTTGCCCGAGCTGTGGTTGGTAATGTAACGCACCGGGTCAATCGCTTCACGAGTCGGGCCTGCAGTAATAAGCACAGAACGGCCAGCAAGTGGCTTAGGTTGGAAGAAGTCTTCACAGCGATGCACGAGCTGCATTGGCTCTAACATACGACCCATACCGACATCACCACACGCTTGCTCGCCAGCCGCTGGTCCCCAAATCTCACAACCACGACGTTTTAGTGTTGCGATGTTCTCTTGAGTGGCAGGGTGGCTGTACATCTGTTGGTTCATTGCCGGAGATACCGCAACTGGCGCATCGGTTGCTAGAACCAAAGTGGTCAGTAGGTCGTTACCCATGCCAGCTGTCATGCGCGCAATCAGATCAGCGGTTGCTGGCGCTAGTAATACCAAATCAGCCCATTTTGCGAGCTCAATGTGCCCCATGGAAGCCTCAGCAGCAGGATCAAGCAAACTATCAGACACTGGCCTTCCAGAGACGGCTTGCATGGTGAGAGGAGTAATGAACTCCTTGGCTGCATTCGTCATCACGACTTGTACTTGTGCTCCACGTTCAATTAAGCGTCGAGTCAGTTCGGCACATTTATACGCAGCGATACCACCACTAATGCCAAGTAGGATTTTTTTCCCAGCTAGGCCTTGTAGGTCAGCGTTATCCAGTTGATTAACCAATGTTTGCATGATTCTGTTCCTTAATTTCTCTGGGACTTACGATATCAGAACAAAGGATTAGTGCCTAGAAGCAGAATTAGAACAGATTTGACGCTCATCAAGTTGGTGTTATCAAACTTATCAATTACACGGTTTTGCTAGTGACTCGTTTCCTTTTATCTTTACCGAAGGATCTCCGATTATGATCTCATTAAGGTGGTGGGTCGTGTTCATGACTAGTGATTAGTTTTTATATGCCAATAGATAAAATGCCTGCCGAATCGATGCCGAGAGAAAAGTTATTGAGTCGAGGGCCTGATTCTTTGAGTGATGCGGAATTGCTCGCGATATTTCTGCGAACAGGGACACAAGGAATGAACGTGTTGGAACTTGCTGACAAGTTGATCAAAGACTTTGGCTCGCTCCGTCATCTTTTTTCAGCAACGCAGGAAGAATTTTGTGCCCATAAAGGGATGGGGCAGGCCAAGTATGTTCAATTACAGGCTGTGTTAGAGATGACACAGCGCTATCTAGCAGAGACGTTATCTCGCGGAGATGCACTCACTAGCCCTAGTCATACTAAGCTTTATCTTTCGAGCATGTTGCGTGATCGCCAGCGAGAAGCCTTCTATATATTGTTCCTCGATAACCAAAATAGGGTAATCAAAGACGAAGTTATGTTTGAAGGAACCATCGATGCCGCATCGGTTTACCCACGGGAAGTGGTTAAACGGGCACTTCATCACAATGCGGCGGCATTAATCTTGGCTCATAACCATCCTTCGGGTGTCGCGGAGCCCAGCCAAGCGGATAGGAGGATTACACGCCGATTGACCGACGCATTAGCGCTGGTGGACATCCGAGTTCTCGACCATTTTGTCGTTGGAGATGGCGAAGTTGTCTCTTTTGCAGAGCGTGGATGGATTTGAATCACATTTTAGGTTGTTAGTTGCGTTAAATCTGCTATTATTCCGCCCACATTTTTAGACCTAAAATCAGCTCTGATTACTCAAGCAAGCTGCGCTGCACAAAAAAAGATCACGAAATCCGTAAAAAGGATCTGTTCGGGTCTTGAGCAATGCGTGTCAAGTTAGTATAATGCGCGACCTTTGATAGCCTTGTATGGATTTTCCATAACGGTTTTTACCTTCTATTTTAATTGATAGAGAGGTTCGGCCACCAAGGTTGATATCGAGCTGAAACGATTGGAGAAGACATTCATGTCCCGAGTATGCCAAGTAACTGGTAAGCGTCCAGTAACGGGTAACAACCGTTCACACGCACGCAATGCTACTAAGCGCCGTTTTCTGCCGAACCTACAAACTCATCGTTTCTGGGTAGAGAGCGAAAAACGTTTTGTTAAACTACGTCTAACTGCTAAAGGCATGCGTATCATTGATAAGAAAGGCATCGATGCTGTTCTTGTTGATATCCGTGCACGTGGCGAAAACGTTTAAGAGGAATTAAGCAATGGCTAAAGGCATTCGTGAGAAAATTCGTCTAGTATCTTCTGCAGGTACTGGTCACTTCTACACAACCGATAAGAACAAGCGTAACATGCCAGGCAAATTTGAGATCAAAAAGTTTGATCCAGTAGTTCGCCAACACGTTATGTACAAAGAAGCTAAAATCAAGTAATTGATGCTTTTTTTGCTCTTCTTCAGTAGAAGAAAGAATTGAAAAACCCAGTTTAATCGCTGGGTTTTTTTATATCTACAATTTGAGGAACTCAATTATTCTTGCTTGATATAGCCTCTGATAGATAGAAATCTGTACAACATAGAAAGTATTGCCACTTTCACGATATACTGAATGTTCAATAGGTTAGATGAGCAGAATCAGATGAGATATCGTGGACGCCGGTGGAACAACATACTCATGTTCAGTGTGATCGCTTTTATTGGCGTGTTAAACCTTCCAACATTGATCAAAGCGTACCTTATCGAGCCTGAACCGCAGGTTGATAGCCCTTATCCTTATCTCCTGAACCCAACAGCAAAGCTTCAAGCGTTACACTTTGCTAAGTGGTCTGTCATTCAACAAGATAATCAATGGGTTTACCAGTTCGAAGATACTGACTTTCCTCAAGCCACCAATGCACAAGAGCTGTCACAACGTTGGAAAGAGCTTGTGGGCACGGAAGTCGACTCACAGACCTACACAGACCTTACGCCTCGGTTAAATACACCACACACCATCGAAGTATGGTATCAAGACCAAGAAGAGCCCCAGCGTATTACCTATTATCAATTGCCTGAGTTCTGGTTGTTAAAAAACTGGAATGATCAGTGGTTGGCGGTGTCTATTGAAGAGAGCTACCTGTTTCCAAGCTTTAACGCTAACCACTCCTCTAAATCGGACGACTAACTATGCCTGAATTACCCGAAGTCGAAGTAAGCCGTATGGGGATCTCGCCTCATTTAGTTGGCGAGACCATTAAAACCCTTACTTTTCGCACGCCTAAGCTGCGTTGGGATATCCCACAAGAGTTAAAAGCATTAGAAGGGCAGGTGATTCGCTCTATCTCGCGCCGTGCAAAGTACCTATTGATTGAAACGGATACTGGCACTGCCATTGTTCACCTTGGTATGTCTGGCTCACTACGCGTATTAGATGCTGACTTCCCAGCAGCAAAGCACGATCACGTGGATCTTAAGCTCACTAATGGAAAAGTACTACGCTACAACGATCCACGTCGTTTTGGCGCTTGGCTGTGGTCTGCTCCCGACGAAACACACCCTGTGTTACTCGGTTCTGGCCCTGAACCACTAACCGATGACTTCAACGCTGACTACATTGCTGAGAAAGCAGAAAAGCGTAAAGTGGCCGTCAAGCAGTTCATCATGGACAACAAAGTGGTGGTTGGTGTGGGTAATATCTATGCCAATGAAGCGCTATTTGCTTCACGTATTAGCCCTTTGCGCCCTGCAAGCAAAGTGACAAAACAAGAGTGGGTCTTGTTGACCAAAGAGATCAAACAAGTGCTCGCCACCGCCATTAAACAAGGTGGTACTACGCTAAAAGATTTCGCACAAGCAGATGGCAAACCGGGGTATTTCGCCCAAGAGCTGCAAGTGTATGGGAAAGCGGGTGAAAAGTGCCCAAGCTGTGAAGCTCTGATTCAAGAATTGAAAATAGGGCAAAGAAATACGTTTTTTTGCGAAGAGTGCCAAGTATAAAAAAACTGAACGCGCGTTCACTTTTTACTGCTAGTAGATATAAGTGCTAGTCGCTACAATTACATTAATGATATGAATTGAGAATAGTAGAATGAAATATTTAGTAACTGGCGTTGCCGGTTTTATCGGATCTGCAGTGTCAGAGCGACTATGCGCAGCAGGCCATGAGGTTGTCGGTATTGATAACTTGAATGACTACTACGAAGTCTCTTTAAAGCATGACCGCCTTAAACGTATCGAACATGAAAACCTGACCTTTATTGAGCTGGATCTTGCTGATAGAGAGGGCATGGCGAAGCTGTTTGCTGAGCAAAAATTTGACCGCGTGATTCACTTAGCGGCGCAAGCTGGCGTTCGTTACTCAATTGATAACCCAATGGCGTATGCCGATAGCAACCTTGTCGGTCACTTAGCTATTCTTGAAGGCTGTCGCCATAATAAGGTTGAACACCTCGTTTATGCTTCATCGAGTTCCGTTTATGGCTTGAATCAAAAAAT
Organism: Vibrio sp. 1F255; assembly: GCF_041439145.1. Lineage (NCBI taxonomy): Bacteria > Pseudomonadati > Pseudomonadota > Gammaproteobacteria > Vibrionales > Vibrionaceae > Vibrio > Vibrio sp. 1F255. The sequence continues at coordinate 9,440 of NZ_JBGONQ010000035.1, forward strand.
GCCATTCCATACAGCAGACAGTGTTGATCACCCGATTTCACTGTACGCCGCGACTAAGAAGTCGAATGAGTTGATGGCGCATACCTATTCTCATTTATACGACGTACCAACGACAGGTCTTCGCTTCTTTACGGTTTACGGCCCTTGGAGTCGCCCTGATATGGCGATGTTCAAGTTTGCGAATCTAATCGTAGCGGGCAAAGAAATCGACATTTATAACAACGGCGACATGATGCGTGACTTCACTTATATCGATGATATTGTTGAAGGTATTATTCGTGTTCAAGATCGTATTCCAGCCAAGCAACCAGATTGGACCGTTGAGCAAGGGTCACCAGCAACCAGTTCTGCTCCGTATCGCGTGTTTAACATCGGTCACGGCAGCCCGGTTAAATTAATGGACTACATCGAAGCATTAGAAGGTGCTCTAGGTGTTGAAGCGAAAAAGAACTTCATGCCAATGCAGCCTGGTGATGTGTACGCGACTTACGCTGATACGGAAGATTTGTTTGAAGCGGTTGGCTACAAGCCTCAAGTGAAGATCCAAGAAGGCGCAAAAGCTTTCGCAGATTGGTATAAGGCCTACTACTCGCTGTAGTAATTGATAGCTTTGAATTAAAAATAGCGCTCAATGAGCGCTATTTTATAGGTAATCGCATGATTGCTGTTTAGGTATAAGCATAAAGAGAGGGGGCAATTTAATGTGAGTGTACTTTTCCTAGACCTAGAATTTTGGTCTGAACTCTTTATCTAGTACTGCAAGGTGATAAAGGTTTGTTGATAGATTAAGTGCCATACTCTTTATTTTGTTCACAATCTTCATAAAGGCGACAGAATAGTCTTTTCTACCTTTATGTTTACGACTACCGATAATTGACGGCCGTTTACTACGCTGTAATCCAGCAGAAGAAACACCAAACATGGGGTGCTTATGAATCCAAGTATTCCTTAAGAATACATCAACTGGATAATTAAAAGTTGAACTTTGTTCGATGAAAGCTTGTGCCGCTTTGGGAGATATAGCATAGCAGGCGGTTCCTTGAGGAACTTTCAAATACTTTACAAGATGCTGTGTATCGTACTTATCAACTGAATAATGTAGTCTATTCTTACTGTCTTGTAAGCGAATAAAACCACACTGCTCAATATGCTGCTCGGCGATAGTCAAAGTATTGCGAAATATATCGATATCAATATCGGCATGATCTTCGAAGACTAAAATGGGTTCATTTAACTCTATGCATTTTTGCCAAATAAGATAATGGCTTGCATAACACCCCACTTCCCCAATTGCATGCGGTCTACCCATATTGTGTAAAAAAGCTCTATCGTGAATTCTTGTTAGTAGAGGATGTTCATCGGTTCGTGCATCCACTCCGATAAAAAACTCAAAATCAACCTGAGCATCCTTAAGGGCGTTAGCTGTTGATTTTTGCCTACAATGGTTTGCTTTTAAGGTAATACAGTATGATTTCATAAAGCTATATTGATGTATTTATTCACAAGAAATTATGTTATCACTCGTTTGGCTTTTTGTAATGATTGTTCGCTTTGTTAGAGGTTATGGTTGTGACGAACCTCAAGAGTGTTCGGGGTTCGCATTATCTGATTCATCGGTTCTGCAGTGTCAGAGCTAATATGTAGGGGTCTAAATGAATTTATCTGTCTCAAAAAATAGCGCTCAATGAGCGCCATTTTTTTCGGTGTAGGTAAAGAGAATTACTTGGCAGTCTTCAGCTTTATCTCGGCTGCCACCTTTTGTGGTACAAACTGGCTAATATCCCCTCCGTGTATAGCGACTTCACGAACAATGGTTGAAGAGAGGAAAGCATACTCTTCTGAAGGGGTCAGAAATACGCTTTCAAGGCCAGGTAGGAGCTTACGATACATGCTAGTGAGACCAAACTCGTACTCAAAGTCCATGGTTGTTCTTAGACCACGTACTAATACGTTTGCTTGCTGCTGTTTAGCAAAGTCGACTAGTAACCCTGAGAATCCCTCTACAGATACGTTAGGTAAGTGAGACACCGCATCACGTAACAACTCTACACGTTCATCTAACTCAAACATGGTTTTTTTACTTGGGCTCGCTGCTACTCCAACAGTGATATGGTCAAACATGCTAGCGGCACGAACAATGATATCAAGGTGGCCATTGGTCACCGGATCAAAAGTTCCTGGATAAATAACGTGTGTGCTCATTTTAGCTGTCCTTGCTTAATGTAGTGTTCGAATTCGGTGCTTTACTAGAGTTTAAGGCCTTATCGAGTTGCTGCTTTACCATATCGAGTGTGATGTCTTTCATCAGGTCATCGCCTTTAGCACGGGTTCCCCATGGAAGGTCTGCGACTGGTTTACCTTGTTGTGCTTCTACGTGCTGTTGATAAACACTCACTACGATATCGAGATCGTTGTAAGGTCCTGTTCTACGAGGGTCGCTGTGTGCGTACAAGCCGATTACAGGCGTTGACTGCGTAGTTGCCAAGTGGGCTGGGCCAGTATCAGGTGCCAATACCACCGTTGCATGTTTCAGTACGGCAGTCAGTTGCTTCAAGTTCGTTTTGCCAATCAAGTTGGTTACTGGCGACTGGCATAATTTTTCGATGTCGCTACCAAGGTTAACTTCTCTTGGTGCCGGAGAACCACATAACACCACTTGCATGCCTTGTTCGACAGCATAATCAGCAATAGCTGCATATCGCTCAGTTAACCAATTGCGTGAATCTTTGCTTGCAGCTGGGGAGATAACCAAGGTCGGCTTGTCTGCCATGGTGCTAATTGCGAGTTGTTCATCTTCAGGTGTTAAAGGGATATCCCATTGAGGCTTATCGAAGGGGGCACCAATGTAGCGAGCAAATTCGGCAAAGTTATCCAACACATGAAACTTATCTGAAATAGGTAGATGGTGGTTGGTAAAGAGTGACTGCATTTCACGAGTACGGTTTTTGCCAAATCCCACTTTGCACTTCGCCTTTATTCCCCAAGATAGCACGCTGGCTCTGAGTGCGGCTTGCATATGCAGAAGTGCATCAAATTTACGATCAGATAGCTGACGCCATAATTCACGCATTCCTTTGAAGCCTTGTTTCTTATCGAAAACAATCACCTCAATACCGGGTAGATCGCCGATCAGCATGGCTTCTATTTTGCCCGTTATCCAAGTGATTTTCGTTTCAGGCCACTGCTTCTGGATGGCTTGAACCACAGAAATAGCATGACAAACATCGCCAATCGCGGAGAGGCGAAGTATGCAAAGAGATTGAGGTGCAGTTGAGAACAGTGACATAAAGTGCCCGAAAAAAGTGAATAACATCAGAATTATGCAGATACTCGCATTAGTTGTAAAATAGCAATGACGAAAAGCGACCCAAAGGCCTCATAGATGGAAACGATTAGCACCAAGAACCAAACAATTTGGTACGACCCTGAACTTTTGGCTCAGGTACCAGAGGGCGATATCGCTCAGATTTTTGAGGCTGAATATTGGCAGCAACAAGACGCCATTTCAGGCAGTGCTCAAGGACGCGGTACCACATGGTTCATTCAGCTTGATGGAATACAGGCCGCATTGCGCCATTATCGCCGTGGCGGATTGTTTGGGAAGCTAGTCGAAGACCAATATCGTTTCTCTGATTGGGAGAGTACTCGCTGCGCTATGGAGCTTAATGTCCTAAAGATATTGGCAAACGCAGGTGTGAATGTACCGAAGCCCATTGCTGCTAGAGCCATTAAAAGCGGACTACTTTATCGAGCGGACTTAATGTCTGAACGAATTCCCAATGCCAAAGATCTGGTTGATGTCTTGGTCAATGGCCAGATAGATGCGGATGTTTATCGTCGAATTGGCCAAGAGGTACGCAAGATGCACGATGCTGGGGTTAATCATACCGATCTCAACATTCATAATATCCTGCTTGATGACTCGCAAAGGGTGTGGATTATTGACTTTGATAAGTGTGGTCAGCAAGCGGGTGATGACTGGAAAGAAGGCAACTTGAATCGCTTAAAGCGCTCGTTCTTAAAAGAAGTGAACAAGCGCCAGATTCAATGGCAAGAGTCGGATTGGGAGCCGATATTAAAGGGTTATCAAGGTTAGATGTTAAAGGGCTACCAAGGCTAATTAGGTCAAATAGTTGTTAGCTAAGAATGTATTCCAAGGTTTTATCCAACGCCCCTCGGTTCTGCTCAACTACTTGATAAGCCGCTAAGCCTTTAGTTTTGCGCAGCTCTGATTGTTTGAACAGTCGTTGGAGTTGGCCTGCGATATCTTGGCTATCTTGACATATAACCACGGCATTGGCTTCCAGTAGCTTGTCTGTGATCTCGCTGAAGTTAAAGTAGCTAGGACCATTCAATAAAGGTAGTTGTAGGGCTGCTGGTTCTAGAAGATTGTGGCCACCTACCTTATCGCCTACAAGGCTTCCTCCCATAAAACACACATCAGCACCACCGAGTAAGGTCAACATTTCTCCCATCGTATCAGCAATATACACTTCAACATCAGAGGCGATAGGTTGTTGACTTGTTCGAGTGATGGTGTTGAATTCTTGCTGTTTAGCCAGTTCCGTCACTTGGCTGAATCGTTCAGGGTGACGAGGCACAATCATCAGCAAGGTATTTGGATTGTCTTTAAGGAGCTGTTTATGAGCGTCTAAGATAATTTCATCTTCGCCTTGATGAGTGCTGGCTGCTATCCACACACAGCGTTCAAAGCCAATTTGTTCACGTAACGCTTTGCCTTTTGATACTTGTTCAGCTGAAACTTCAATATCAAACTTGATCGACCCAGTCACATGCACAGATGCTTTATCTAACCCTAATCGTATAAAACGCTCAGCATCACTTGGGTATTGGCAAAGTACTTGAGAGAGATTTTTGGCTAAGAGATCAAAAACGGCTTGGAATTTAGCATAACGCTGGCACGAGCGTTCAGATAGGCGAGCGTTGAGTACCGAAATGGGGATTCCAGCTTTCGCGACGCAGTGCAGTGTGTTTGGCCATAACTCGGTTTCCATGATTAGCATCTGTTTAGGCTGAACAGTCTTCAAAAAACCTCGAATACACCAAGAAAAATCAATCGGCATGTAGCGATGCTCGACTAAATCACCGAGTTTTTCTATCTGCTCTGCACCCGTGCTGGTTGTCGTGGTAACGATAATGGCTTGGTTTGAATTGCGTCGCTTCAGTTGCTTTATGATCGGTACGGCGGCAATCGATTCACCAACCGATACTGCGTGAATCCAGATAGGATTCTTACCTTGAGTTTGCGGTGTGATCCCGAAATGTTCTTTCCAACGCTGACCAAAACTTGGCTTTCCAGGTTTGCTCTTATAAAGCCCATACAGCAGTAGCGGAGAAGCTAATGACAATATGAGAGTATAGATAAGTCGTATAAGCATAAGAACAGTGACACCAGAAGGCAAAATCAATATTCAGAAGAGTATTTTCTTCAATCTCGAAAGTAAAGAGCGTTATAATTAAATGCTTAGTTGCGCTTTCAAACGGACATGGTGAATTTTATCTCATCGCTTATGCAAACCGATCAAACCTATCGTTTCTTGCTCTACGTCGAGCAAAATTATTCATTTGCTATTCTTCGCCCATTCTATGATTACGCGAAGCAACTCGGCCATGAGGTTAAGTGGTTGCTTGTTGGTGAAGACGCTTCTGAACATCTTTTACTGGATCAAGAGCAGAGCGTCTCTTTGACAGAAGCTATTGCCTTTAGTCCTTCTGCCGTTCTAGTGCCCGGTGATCGTGTTCCAGCGTTTATTCCAGGGTTGAAGGTACAAGTATTTCATGGTTTGAACGAGAGCAAACGTGGGAACTTATACCCTGAACGTGGTCTATTTGATTTGTATTGCACCGAAGGCCATGAAAGAACAAGCTCGCTTGAGCCGCTAGCTAAGCAGCGCGGCTATTTTCAAGTAAAAGAGACCGGGTGGCTGAAGCTAGATAGCTTATTTAATTATCAAGCTAGCGAGAGCCATTTTGAAAGACCTCAAATTCTATTCGCTTCCACTTTTTCGCCAAGCTTATCGTGTGCAGAGTTGGTTTATGAAGAGCTTAAGCGCCTAAGCCAACTGAGCCAGTGGCAATGGTTAGTGACATTGCACCCTAAAATGAATCAAGAGACGAGAACGAAATATCAGGCACTGGAAGGGGATAACCTTCTCTTTTTCGATAATGATCGAGTGATTGAAATGCAGCATCGCGCCGATGTCATGGTGTGTGATAACTCATCGATATTTCAGGAATTCTTGTTGCTCAATAAGCCTGTTGTCACGGTAAATAATCGAGACCCTCAAGCAAGCTTTATTAATATTACTCAAGCCGAGCAATTAGAGTCAGCAATTAAGCAAGCGATGCTACCTGATGAAGAAAGGGATAACGCTATCGCTCATTACGGCCCGTCAATAACGCCATATTTAGATGGGCAATCCTCAGCGAGAGTTCTGAGTGCTATTACTGATGTGCTAGAAAGCGGCTGGCAAGATAACAAGCCAAAAAATTGGATTCGTAACTTTAAGATCCGTAAATCATTAAACTATTGGAAATTCTAGGGCTGAATAATGAGAAAACATACCCTGTCTGTCATTGTTATTACCAAGAATGAAGAAGACCGAATTGAAACTTGCCTAAAATCTGTGGTTGATATTGCCGATGAGCTAATTGTGTTAGACAGCGGATCAACGGACGCAACCGTTGAGATATGCCAAAAATATACAGATAACGTGACAATCACAGATTGGCCTGGCTTTGGTAAGCAAAAACAGCGAGCGCTAGATAAAGCGACATGTGATTGGGTGCTATCAATTGATGCTGACGAAGCTCTCGATAAAGAGATGAGCGACGCTCTTGTTGAACTATTAAAACAAGATCAAATCAAACACACTGCTTATAAACTTCCTTGGGGAGTGACGCTTTATGGCACGACTCTAAAACATGGCCGCAGTGCTCGTGCTGTGTTGAGACTCTTTAAAAGAGAGGGCTCTCGATATACGTTGGATGAAGTTCATGAAACCGCTATACCGGAACAAGGAACGACGGGCACTCTGAAAGGTTACTTGCTCCACTATACCCACAGAGATTATGGGCACGGCTTAGATAAAGCAGCGCAATATGCTTGGCTTGGTTCTCAAAAGTACCATCGTAAAGGCAAGAAATCACACGGCTTATTCCTTGCTCTACTTCGAGCGATGTGGACGTTTTTCCTTGTGTACATTATCCGTCGTGGCTTTATGGATGGTAGTGTCGGTTTCATTATGGCGATGACTTACGCTCAGGTGAATTTCAATAAATATGTCGGCTTGTGGCTTATCGAAAAAGAAAGGAGTTAACCAGTGGCTTTTAAATTAGAGTACTGCCTGTCAGATACTTACAATGTAGGGGATGATCTTAACCCTTGGCTATGGCCACAACTGTTTGGTGACTTGATTGTAGAAGATAGCTCTCGTTATTTTTTAGGCATAGGGACGATTTTGACGGAGAAGCGATTAAATAAAACTCTTTCAGGTGCGGACGAAGTTATTATTTTCTCATCAGGTGCATGGGAGTGGAACGTCCCCAAGTTATCTGACAAGTGTACTGTTTATGGTGTAAGAGGGCCTAGGACGGCAAAAAAATTAGGGTTAAAACCCGAACTGGTGGTTGGAGATGGTGCTTATCTCCTTCGTGAAGTTGACTTCCCTAAAGCGGAAATACAAAAAGGGAAGATTGGATTTATACCTCATCATCGTAGTGAAGATTTTATCGATTGGGATAAAGTTTGCCAGAAGATAGGTTTAACATACATTACAGCAAAACAACCGGTCGAGACTTTTTTGTTGGCTCTTCAAGAGTGTGAGTCCGTTGTGACTGAGGCCATGCACGGTGCAATTATTGCGGACGCACTTCGCATCCCTTGGAAAGGAGTTCGTTTCTCTCCTGCATTTGACGATGAAAAGTGGTATGACTTTGCTGAATCTATGGGTGTAGAGCTAACCTTACACGACTTACCTTTTATGAGTGTTAGTAAAATGCCCATTGGTAAATTGTTAGAAAATACGTGTAAGAGAAATGTAGCTAAATTATTTAAATCTTCATCGAGAAAGTGGCTGTCACTCGTGACTGTTTACAAACTGGCCTCTAATGGCGATATGAAAAATTTACAATTGAAGCTTAAAGTTTTAGCCAATGACAAGAGCAATTACCAGTTGAGCTCTTTGGAGCAACTCAATGCGATAGTCGAGATTCAAAAGGAAGTGATAAATAAAATTATCAAAGATCAAAACTAAATCGTTAGGGCAGGCTAAATCATTTTCCTGCCCTGTTAGTATCAAATTATTTCTTAGTTAGTTTTTCAAAAAAGTTAATATGCTGTTTTACTGTTTCTGATGACGAAAAGTAGCGTTGAAGTCTGATTTTTGCTTTACGTCCCATCTCCGCGCAATGTTCTTTATTCTTCGCCATATTGTTTATAGATTCACCTAATAACTGAGCGTTTTTTACGGGAACAATGTGGCCAGTTTCGTTTTCTTCAATAAGTTCTGGGGAGCCTCCAGTTGTTGTCACTATTGACGGTGTCCCATTTGCCATAGCTTCAACAATCGTTCTTGGGAGCCCCTCTCCACTGATTGATGGTTGAATTTGAAAATCAGCCATAGCCATAATGGATGGAACATCTTTTCTGTGACCAATGAAGTGTATTCTCTCTGACATAGGGCTATCTTTCGCCATATCAAAATAAGGTTCGTAACCACTGCCAATTAAAAGAAGATGAAAGTTTGGGTTATCAACAAAGTGTGTAGCTCTGATTAGAACATCAATTCCCTTGCTGGGCCTAACATGAGCAGCACACACAGCAATGACATTATTGGAGTCTAAGCCAAACTCTTCTGGCTTATTTTCCTGAACAGTATACCAGTCTAGTTCGTGACCTTTGTAGATGGTAACTACATTATCTTTATTGCACCAAACTCTCTTTTTAACGTCATTGGCGACAGCTTTTGATACGCATACAACACCACTGACTTTTGGGTGCAGGTGAGTGAGGTAGGCTGAAGGATCATGGCGATACAGGCCACCTGTAGTCCCGCGATATGTGATTAATTTTGTTTTCTTACCAATACAAGCAAACGCAGCGTTTGGTATCGTCTTAGAATTAAATGCATAAAAAATGTCATAGGCTTTGCTGTTCAGTTCAGCCCTATAAGCTTTGATAGTCTTTAAACAAATCTTTTTATTTGGGTAGGCATCAACAACTCTTACGCCATTTTCTTGAAACCGTTGAGCGTATTCTGCATCGCCTTGGGTAAGAACTGTGACCTCATGACCTTGCTTTACCATTTCTATAAACATTTCGGCTTCAGGACGTACACTATTTCGAGCATGATAGTAGGAACTAGCAATAAGAATTTTCATTGGATTACCGCTTCGAGTATTTGAATTTTATGTTATGTAGGTGACGCTGGATAGTTTCGTTTAAATTGAACCATTCACGCTTACATTTCTTGAATAAACTTCTGGTGCTTGTGCGTTTTTCATAACCGATATCGGAATCAAACTTAGGGTCGTTCGTTAAGCAGGGTACTGCAGTGCCGTAGCACTCGACTTCGTTTTGCCAGAATCGGTCCATATAAATATCTACAGCCATATACCACTCTTTTGAGTGTTCAAGGAATTTTCTAGCTCCTGAAGGCCTTAAGAAATAGGCCGTGGCACTCATATGCCCTTTAGTGAACTTGTGAATACTAGTAGATTTCGCTTCGAGCACTTCGTAAGAATCATATTTACGGCGCTTGTTTTTGAATAATCTTATGCACTCTACAGTTTCGGGGATGTCACTAATATCTTGTATGAAGTTAAGGAATGCCTCTTTAAATATAAGAGCATCATCTTCAATTATGACTATTGGTTGATTGAGTTCAACACACTTCTGCCACAATAAGTAATGGCTTGCATAACACCCTAACTGACCAGCGCTTAGTGTTTTTGCTCGGTATGTTTGGCTTAAATCATTATTGTAAAGGTTTAGTAGTGGGTGAGGGGGGAATGTTCTTCCATCCACAGCAGAAAATAGCTCAAAAGGAAGAGATAGTTCATCTAGTTGGCGACTAATGTTTTCTTTTCTATCTGTGGAAGATTCTAAATTTATGACAAATATTTTAGTCATTGGTAACTCTCTTACATCTTGAGCAAATAGGAATTAGAAATAATAAATATAACATTAAAGGTTGAGGGTGATTAAAAGGTACATCAGTTAAACCTGCGATGAAAAATAAGCTAACCAAACCAATTATTATATATGCATCGGATGGTGGTGATTTCCTCACCATCATTAGTGGATAAAGCAGAAGTCCAATTACTAGCATCGTTCCTATAACCCCAGACTTAACCATTTTATCTAAAAACTGATTGTGGAAGTGGGCTGAAGCATAGTAATATAGCGATCTAGATATTTCACCATGTTCTAACTTACCTTTTAATATATCCCGTTGTTCTTGTCCGTGCCCTAGTATTGGTTTTTGTTTTATTAATTCCGGAGCTAACATCCACATTTGTAACCTAAGCCCAACGGATGTACTATAATCGCCTGATTGAATCTTTTTGACTTCATAGATGGTTTGGTTATATCTCTCATTTATTTTATCTTTAAATAAGAAGGCGCCAGTAGAAGTTAGAATGGCTGTGAGCATAAGTGTAAATAGTATATATTTTCTCGAAGGAGGATTTTTAATACATTTAACTGCGATTATAATAAAGATACTTAAAGTAAACGCCAACCAAATCCCTCTAGTTTCACTTAGGATTATAGGAGGTAACGACAGCAGAAAAGCGACCAAAGGAAGGGTTTTACCCTTTAAAGGAGAATTACCTAGCAATAAAGAAAACGCGATTATGGATATCAATGCGCATGCAGTTGAGTAAGGTATCGGATTTATATAACCAGCATTACGCCCTGTACTGATATAAACATTGAAATAGACGCTATTGACAAATATTGCCAAACTACCGATCAAAACTACCCATTGAATTACTTTTTGAGTAAGTATATGGTATGGAAAAGCTATAAGGAAAAGAGTAAGTCCAATCAGTGCTCTTAGCTCTCTAGAGCTTGCTCCATGATAATAATAACTAAATACGATATATATACATGAAATGCCAATTAACCACACAAACGGGCTCTGTATGTTATTTAATATAGTTTCTTTTTTAAATACTAATATACTGACGATGATACTAATCAAAAATAGTGGGATCATTTTCTTATCACCACTATCTAAAACTAACATGCCTGTAACAGCAAAAAAGTAAGGTAATAGTAAGAGTGCTGTATAAATCTGCTTTCTGTTAATAATATTCATACTGTTGAATTTAATGCTAACTACTATAAGGATTTATATTGCTATCAGGACGAGTCTTAAGCAGCCTTAAGATCCACATATATTGCTCTGGGTTTTTGCTCACGTAATTTTCAATACATTGGTTCATCATACGTGCGTCCTCTTCTTCGCTTCCTGTTGGGAAGGGTAGAGCAGGGTAGAAGTCCAAGGCGTATTGGCCTGTACTGCTATCGTATTGAGCAAACAAGGGCACTATTTTAGCTTTACTTAGTTTTGATAGGCGACCAAGGCCTGAGATAGTTGCTTTTTGAGTCGCGAAAAAGTCAACGAAGACACTGTGCTCACGGCCAAGATCTTCATCAGGGAGGTAGTAACCCAGGTACCCATCACGTACCGACTTGATGAAAGGTTTGATACCGCCGCTGCGATCATAAACACGACCGCCGTATTGCACGCGCTGTCGGTGCATTAGCCAGTCACTGAGTTTGTTTTTTTGTGCTTTCGCCATCGCAGATACAGGTAAATTGCGTGAAGCTAATAATACCGCTGGGATATCGATAGCCCATGTGTGTGGCACCAGCAAGATCACATTCTCGCCACTGTCTGTAATATCGGTTAGGTTGCTCAGGCCGTTTATCGCAGTGTTATTCTCTAGCCAAGTTTTACTCTTGAGTGTCAGTGAAGCAAATCCCATCAAAAATGAGATGGAAGTAACGTATGACTGATAGAGAGTTTCTTCGCGCTCTTCGATAGATTGCTCAGGGAAACACATCTCAAGGTTCACTCGAGCCCGGCGGTTAGCCTTATTCTTAATTTTTACAGCTTGCTTAGCCATAAACTTAGCTAATGCTAAACGAATGCTATTAGGTAAGAAGCAGACTAAAGACGATAACAAAACAGCAATCCAAGTTCCCCAGTATTTAGGTGCTAGAAAACCCCATTCAAACTCAGGATTGTAAGCTTTTGGATCAAAATCATTGCGTTGTGTGGTCATTCATTCACTACATTATTTAAATCAGAGAGTTAACTTAATATCGGTCACTCTGGGAATGATTATATTCGTTAGACATTCCCAATAATACACGCTAAAAGTAGGGTGTATTATTGGTCCTAATCTGAAATATACCGTTAAGCGTTTACGATCTTCATGTACTCAGCAACGCCATCGGCTACTGCTTTAAACTCGATATCGCAACCTGTACCGCGAAGCTTCGTTAGGTCTGCTTGAGTGAATTCTTGGTAAGCACCTTTTAAATGCTCAGGGAAAGGAATCGTTTCGATTTCGCCTTTACCATGGTGCTTGATAACTGCCTTGGCGACTTCTTCAAACGACTCAGCATTGCCAGTACCTAGATTAAAGAGGCCAGATACCCCATTTTCTAAGAACCACAAGTTTACAGCCGCAACATCACCTACATACACAAAATCACGCTTAAAGGTTTCGCTACCTGCGAACAATTTCGGGTTTTCACCGGAATTCATTTGGTTGTTTAGGTGGAAAGCGACAGAGGCCATGCTGCCTTTGTGTTGCTCGCGTGGACCATAAACATTGAAGTAACGGAACCCTACGATTTGCGAAAGCGTTTCGTTGTGTGCTGCTGCATCCGCGGTTAAGCGACGAACGTAGTTATCAAATTGTTGTTTTGAATAGCCGTAGACATTCAATGCACCTTCGTACTCTCGCTCTTCGATGAAAGTGTCGGTCTCACCGTAAGTTGCAGCTGAAGAGGCATACAAGAAAGGAATTTCACGCTCAACACAGTAATGAAGTAGCTCTTTTGAGTATTCATAGTTGTTAAGCATCATGTATTTGCCATCCCACTCAGTGGTAGCAGAGCATGCTCCTTCATGGAAAACAGCTTCAATATGACCAAAATCATCACCGGCCATGACTTGAGTTAGGAAGTCATCACGATCCATGTAATCCGTGATGTCTAGGTCTACAAGGTTCTTAAATTTCTTACCATCTTTTAAGTTGTCGACGACTAGAATATCGTTGTGGCCCGCTTCATTAAGCGCCTTAACAATATTGCTGCCAATCATGCCAGCACCACCCGTTACGATAATCATAATTTTCTAACTCTTTTGAATACAAAACTGTCACGAGTATAGCAAGGAATGGATAAAGCGGGCTAGTGGAATAATTCCCCAACCAGAGTATGATACGGCAAGCTAAGTTATAAATTATGTTGAGTTAATTACTCAAAACTATAGGTATTATCATGAAGATTGCAGTAGCCGGTACAGGGTATGTGGGTCTATCAAACGCTATGCTTTTGGCACAACATCATGAAGTCATTGCGGTAGATATCATCGATGAAAAAGTGGCAATGCTAAACAATAAGCAGTCACCGATTGTAGACAATGAGATTGAGCACTTTCTATCAAATAAGACGCTGAACTTCATGGCAACAACGGATAAAGTCGCTTACAAAAATGCTGAATTTGTCATCATTGCTACACCTACCGATTATGACCCTAAAAACAATTATTTTGATACCAGCTCTGTAGAATCTGTCATCAAAGACGTCATGGAGATCAATCCTGATGCGGTGATGGTTATTAAATCAACGGTGCCGGTTGGCTATACTGAGCGTATTAAGCAAGAGCTGAACTGCGAAAACGTCATGTTCTCACCGGAGTTTTTGCGTGAAGGCAAGGCCCTGTACGATAATCTACACCCATCACGTATTATCGTTGGTGAATGTTCTGAACGCGCTAAAGTGTTTGCGAATCTTCTTGTGGAAGGTGCGGAAAAAGAAAACATCGACGTACTGTTTACTCACTCAACGGAAGCAGAAGCAGTAAAGTTATTCTCAAATACTTATCTAGCGATGCGAGTTTCTTATTTCAATGAGCTTGATTCTTACGCGGAAGCGCATGGCTTGGATTCTCGTCAGATCATAGAAGGTGTTGGCTTAGACCCTCGTATCGGCAATCATTACAACAACCCTTCATTTGGTTACGGTGGTTACTGCTTACCAAAAGACACCAAGCAACTATTAGCAAACTATCAAGATGTACCAAACAACATTGTGGGTGCGATTGTTGATGCAAACCGTACCCGAAAAGACTTCATTGCGGATTCAATTATTAAGCGCTCGCCTAAAATTGTCGGTATTTATCGTTTGATCATGAAGGCGGGCTCTGACAATTTCCGTGCTTCTTCCATCCAAGGGATCATGAAGCGTTTAAAAGCCAAAGGCATCGAAGTCGTCGTGTTTGAACCGGTATTGAAAGAAGAGCACTTCTTTAACTCGAAAGTCTATTCTGATCTTGCTGAGTTCAAAGCGGTGTCCGATGTGATTGTTTCTAATCGAATGGTAGAAGAGATCGCAGACGTTGCAGATAAGGTGTACACACGAGATCTGTTTGGCAGTGATTGATCAAAGGTATTATGGATTGAAGGTGAATTTTAGCGCTTGCTAATTCGACCAGATGTTATCAGCTCGATCTATCCGCTTAGTGGCGATATACTGAACCACTAAACGGATAGGGATACTAATAACTAATGAAAACACGTGACAAGATTGTTTACGCTGCTCTAGAGCTTTTTAATGAGCACGGCGAGCGTAGTATTACGACCAATCATATTGCTGAGCATATCGAGATTAGCCCTGGTAACCTCTACTACCACTTCCGTAACAAACAAGAAATTGTACGTGACATCTTTACGCTCTATTCAACAGAGTTGCTTGAAAGGTTCACACCGATTCAAGGCCAACAAGAAAGCCTGACGTTACTAAAGACTTACTTAGATTCTATCTTCACACTGATGTGGAAGTACCGATTCTTCTATGCGAATCTGCCTGAAATATTGTCACGTGATGAAAAACTCCACCTTGATTACATGGCCGTACAAGAAAAGCTGCAAACGAATCTTGTCGATATCATGCGAGCCTTCGTTGAGTTGAACCTGCTCAAAGCAACGGATACGGAAATGAAATCGATGGTCACTTCTCTTCACTTGATCGCATCGGGTTGGTTGGCGTATCAGTCTGCGATGTCTCCAAAAGCCCAAATTACCGAGCAAGTCGTTCATCAAGGAATGCTGCAGATGATAGCGACCGTTAAACCAATTGCGACCGCGCAAGGTTTTGAACAGCTGACATTATTAGAAGATGGTGTCAGGGCGTTGAACTCTAAATAGAAAGAGACGAGTAAGCGGTATACGGGATTCGAAGAAAGATACTCGCATCCCGTATCTGCTCTTTATCGAACTAACCAACTCTTCGGGTTTTGGGCTTGGCTGTTTCTGCGAATCTCAAAGTACAGTGAAGGGCGCGTTTGGCCGCCAGTGTCACCAGCAAGCGCAATCGCTTCGCCAGCTTTAACCTTGTCACCTTCTTTCTTTAAAAGTGCTTGGTTAAAGCCGTAGAGCGTCATATCACCTTTACCGTGGTCAAGTAGCACCACTAATCCATAGCCACGCAGATACTCTGCAAATACCACCGTGCCAGAGTAAACGGATTTTACTTGCTGCCCGTACTTGGCATTGATTACCATGCCTTTCCAGTTAATTTGCCCCGTTTGACGTGAACCGTAGTTATGTAGAACTTTATCTTTGATTGGCCAAGGCAGCTTGCCTTTACGTTTGGCTAACCCATCCATAGGGACGGCATTACGTCTTTCTCGAGCCGCTTTCTCTGCTTTCGCTATTTCAGCTTTCAGGCGAGTTTCATTTCGCTGAAGCTCCGCCAAGTAATTCTTATCACCCGAGATGTTTTTCTTGATGCTGCCAACGGTTTTCTTACGTTGTGTTTGAGTCTGAGACAACTTGTCACGCTTTGTGGTTTGCTGTTTTAACAATGTTGCAATTTGTTCTTGCTCGAGTTGACGCTGTTTGTGGCTTTCTTCTAATTCGAGTTGCGTCTGTTCAATCGTTTTAATGGTTGCGGAGCGAGCTTTGGCAAGGTGCTGGTAATAATGACTGATGCGATCTTCTTCTACACCGGTGTTGAGAATGTGAGAAGAAGCCTTAGCTCGACTCGTCATGTAGTAAGTCTGAATGAGCTGCTCTAACTTGTCTGTCTGGACTTTTTTCTGCGCAGTGAGCGCTTTAATCTTTGTGTCTAAATTAGCAATATTAGCATTAGCGGTATTGAGCTGCTTTTTACTGTCTAGAATCGCTTTTTCAAGTGAAGCGATGGACAGCTCCTGCTTCTTGAGGTTTGCCTGTAGGCTATCGAGTTTCTTTTGCTGGGAAGAGAGCGCTTTCTGTTGACGAGAGATTTCGCTTGATACGCCTTTCAGTTCACCTTGAGATGCAGCAAATGATGATGAAGACAAAAGAGCAACACCAAGGCTGGCAGATATCAAAAGAACAGTGCTCATTGATTGAACGGGTTTCATCATTATCGTCATTTTGCTCTTATTAATAATCAGCATCTGCTGCGAGTCTTTTCGCATCTCGGCTATCGGCTATTCGTCGGATCCCGAATCTGCTCTTAAATCCCATCACCATGGATGAAGTTCTGAGAACGACCGTTAAACCCCTGATCCATATCCAAAGACGGCTTGTCAGTTTTCGGCTTTCCAACAATTTTTGCAGGAACGCCAGCGACTGTAGTATGAGGCGGTACAGCTTGTAGAACCACAGAGCAAGAGCCAATCTTAGCACCTTCGCCAACTTCAATGTTGCCGAGTATTTTAGCGCCGGCACCGATCATTACACCTTCTCGGATTTTAGGGTGACGATCGCCACCTTCTTTACCCGTACCACCTAAAGTCACGTCTTGAAGGATCGATACATCATTTTCGACGACAGCAGTTTCACCAATCACGATACCAGTGGCGTGGTCGAGCATGATCGCTTTACCGATACGAGCGGCTGGGTGAATATCCACTTGGCAAGCAACCGAAATTTGGTTCTGTAGGTAAGTAGCAAGCGCAATACGCCCTTGCTTCCATAGCCAGTTAGCCACTCGGTAACCTTGCAAAGCGTGGTAGCCTTTCAGATAAAGCAGAGGCATCGAGTACATCTCGACCGCAGGATCTCGATTTACCGTCGCGCAGATATCACAAGCAGCCGCATCAATAATCGATTGATCTTGCTTGAATGCTTGTTCAACCACCTCACGCACCGCCATTGCGGGCATTGAAGCCGTCTTTAGCTTGTTGGCTAGGATATAACTTAATGCAGCGCCTAAGCTTTCGTGGTTGATAATGGTGGCATGGTAAAAACTCGCAAGCATAGGTTCTTGCTCCGACTGCTGTCGAGCTTCCTTCACAATGCATTGCCAAACTTTTTGTTGTTCACAGTGTTTCATTTTACCATCCATCTTATCTATTTTATCCCACGACTGAATACGCGATGTTATCGCTCTGACTTCTTGTCTCGAGCAAGTAGATCTTGTGCTGCTAAGTGTGCGTCTTTCCCTTGATACAGCACTTGATAAATTTGTTCAACGATTGGCATCTCAACGCCCATGCGTTCTGATAATAACCAAACTTCTTTGGTGTTGCGATAGCCTTCTACCACTTGGCCAATTTCTTCTTGTGCGGTATCTACATCTTTGCCTGCGCCAAGTGCCAAACCAAAGCGACGGTTGCGTGATTGGTTATCAGTACAGGTTAGTACTAGGTCGCCTAATCCAGCCATGCCCATGAAGGTTTCTGGCTGGGCACCAAGTGCTGCGCCCAAGCGGCTCATTTCAGCCAAGCCGCGAGTGATGAGTGCGGTACGTGCATTGGCACCAAACCCAATACCATCCGACATGCCTGCGCCAATTGCGATAACATTTTTCACTGCGCCGCCAAGTTGCATACCAATGAAATCTGAGTTTGCATACACGCGGAATGTTTTGCCGCAGTGGATTTTTTCTTGGAGCTCTTCTAGGAAAACTTCATCAGGTGAAGCTACAGAGATAGCCGTTGGCATGCCCATCGCTAACTCTTTGGCGAAGGTCGGTCCTGATAGAACCGCTAACGAGTAACCATCACCCAGCACATCATGCGCGACATCTTTAAGCAGGCGGCCGGTCTCTGGCTCTAAGCCTTTGGTCGCCCAACAGATGCGAGAGTCTGAGGCTAAGTAAGGTTTAACGCTATTAAGCACAACGCCGAATACGTGGCTCGGGACTACAAGTAAAAGGTCTCGGCTTGAAGTCACTGCTTTTTCTAAGTCTGATTCAATGATCAGGCTTTCTGGGAATTCTATATTTGGTAGAAACTCATTGTTCGCACGCTCTGATTCAAGGCGATTCATATGAACAGGGTCATGTCCCCAAAGAACAACATTGGCACCGTTACGCGCTAGAGATATCGCTAAAGATGTCCCATAAGAACCTGCGCCAATCACTGTCATCGCAATGTCTTTACCGTAAGCGCTGTCTTTACCGCAAGCGGCTGTCGCGCGAGTTGTTTCTGTCATGCTTCCACCTAAAAATAATGAGGGAAATCGAAGAGTTCTTGAGATGTTTTCTAAATTAAGAAGAAAAAGTTCTCTATCAAAATACAGTGTAAATAAAAAATGCACATCGCAGAAGCTGCGATGTGCATTTAAAAGCTAAGCTTCTTATAACATAAGCTATTTAAGCGTTCGTTAGGGTTAAGTTCTAGAGTGAGACTTAAGCCTGTTCGCCTTCAGCTTGTTGAGCTTGGTTTTGTAGGTAGTTCATGAACAAAGCATCAAAGTTTACTGGCGCTAGGTTCAGTTGTGGGAACGTACCTTTAACCACTAGGCTAGAAATCGTTTCACGAGCGTATGGGAACAGGATGTTCGGGCAGAAAGCTCCTAGGCAATGAGCCAGTTGACCAGCTTCCATTTCGCTAGCAGAGAAGATGCCGCCTTGTTGAACTTCACAAAGGAATGCAGTGTCTTCTGCGTTCTTAACCGTAACCGTTAGACGTAGGATTACTTCGTATACGCCTTCGCCAAGTTCACGGCTTTGAGTGTCTAGGTCCAGTTTTACATCTGGGTTCCACTCTTTTTGAAACATGTCTGGAGAGTTTGGCGCTTCGAAAGATACGTCTTTTAGGAAGATACGTTGGATTGCGAAGTTTTGTTGTGCGTCTTGTTGTGCTGCTTCAGCCATTTTCTTGTCCTTAAAAATTTAAATTAGGTTTTGTTCGTCATATCAGCCGAACAAAAACCTTAAAGTCATATTCGTGTAATCAGGTCAGCTTACTTTTTGCTTTGAACTACTTCTTGCCTTTAACCAAAGGTAAGTTAGCTTCGCTCCAAGCCACTAAGCCACTTTTCAGTACGCTTACGTTTTCGAAACCTGCTTTAACCAGTAGATTAGCGCTTTCTTGAGCGGTTTGACCTGTCTTGCATACTACGATGATTGGGTCTGCTTTGTGGCTTTCAAGGCTACCAACGCTATTTGCTTTGATGTCTGACGGCAAAATGTGAACTGCGTCCGTAATATGGCCCTTTTTGAACTCATCCTTAGTACGAATATCAACCACAACACCGTTTTCACGGTTAATCATGTGTGTGGTTTGCGCTGCCGTGATCTCTTTGTAGGCTGCGTTTGATGTCTTGATAACGTTCGCAATGATGGCAACAACCAAGCCGATCCATACGATGGCTAAAATCATATTCTCTTGAACAAATGGAACTAACTCTTGCATATCTTGAACTCTTATTCGTTATTGGGCGAAAAACTATAGGTCAGGAGTATAGCGAGAAAGGGAATGAGAATACAGAATAAGCATAGTGAAGATCATAATTTTGGTTACTCACCGCATATAGCTCCAAGCTTCACGAGCATTAAGTTATTGTTTGATTTGTCAATAATCATTGTGTTGCCGTTGATACACACCTTTTGCTAAGATGAGTGGCTTATAAATCACAAGAGCACTGATTGTTTTTGTGCGAATTTAGTGGAGTCTGCCTCTGGGAGCTAAACCTAAGGGCGGTAGCGTTCCTAAATATTGCGAAGAGTAGTTTTGACAACGCCAACTATAAAAGTATCAAGGGAAGTCCTCATAGTTAGCGTAATGTGATTCTAATCGGTAATGTTACCTATTTGACAAGTGTATCTATGTGGGATTTTGGTCTACTTTAGAGTGGTTAGGCTGTTGACTAAAAAGTTAAACTATCCTGTAAAATTAAGATTTGGCTTTATTATATGATTACAGTAATAACATATGGCACATATGACCTTTTTCATGTTGGTCATGTCCGCTTACTTAAAAGATTGAGCGAACTTGGAGATAGACTAATCGTAGGTATCTCATCGGATGAATTTAATGAAATAAAAGGGAAAAAATCGTTTTTCTCATACGAAGAAAGAGCTGAGATATTATCTTCTTGTCGGTATGTCGATGAAGTCTTTCCTGAAAATGATTGGGATCAAAAAGTTCATGACATAAAAAAATTTGATGCTGCTATTTTTGCTATGGGTGATGATTGGAAAGGTGAGTTTGATTTCTTGGAAGATATTTGTGATGTTGTTTACCTAAAGAGAACTGAAGATATATCAACAACAAAAATAAAAAATAAACTGTCAACTTTAAAAAGTTCTGAGTTAGACAGAATTGAAAGCTCACTTCATGATGTAATATCAATTGTAAAAGCTATTTCATCAAGTTGATTTTTAATTTATTTAGTCGACTATTTTTAGGTTGTAATGAGTAATGATTGAGATTAGAAAAAAAATTGTTAAGTCAATAAAAATATTGTTCAGGATTTTAAGTGGAATTATACCTAAGAATAGTAAGCGTGTTGTATTTAAATCAAACCCCGATTTTTCAGGAAATGGAAAAGCTTTTAGTGACTACCTATTAAATGTTAAGTGTAAATACGATGTTGTCTGGATTGTTTCAGATTGCTCGACTGAATTTATGGAAGGCATAACTATCGCGAAAAAAGGGACATTTAAAGCACTCTGGCTGTATGTAACAAGCAAATATATAATTACTACTCACAATGAGATGATAGGAACTAGAGCTAATAATCAGATATATATTAGCCTTTGGCATGGAATGCCGATGAAAAAAATCTGTTATCTAGGTGAGTTTGATCATCAAGGAATGGAGGATTATTCGTCTTTGAGAATAGCAACATCAGAAATTATGCGCTCAATTATATCTGCTTGTTTTAGAGAAAAAGCTAACAATGTTTATGTTACTGGTCAGCCTCGTAATGATTATCTTTTTGATAACTCAATTAGAAAGACAGACTTTTACAAAGATATTAAAAGTAAGTATGAAAGAATCGTGTTTTATACACCGACTTTCAGAGAAAACCAAGAAGACGCTCGCTATTCTGATGGAGTTAAAATCGAAGGGCATAACTTCTTACGTACTAGTGATTTTGACTTGGATTTACTTAATCGATATTTCGCTGATAATAACACTCTGTTATTATTAAAGCTGCACCCGTTTGAAGAAAAAAGCATCACTAATTCTACTCTAGGTAGTAACATTCGAGTTGTAACAAGTCAAAATTTAAAGGAACAAGAGTTAGATATAAATCATATATTGTCAATGACGGATGTTTTAATTAGTGATTATTCATCTATTTACTTTGACTTCATGATATTAAATAAACCGATTGTTTTTCTTGTTCCTGATAAAGAGCAATATGAAAAATCACGGGGCGGCTTTGTTCTCGAACCTTTCGAATCCTGGACTCCTGGAAGTAAAGTTGTTACACAGAAAGCTCTATTAGATGAAATATCTGAAATTAAAAATGGTAACGACAAATATTCAGATAAACGTAATGAAGTGAATCACATAATAAACAAGTTCAATGATAATAAGAACTGTGAACGCGTTTATAAGTTTTTTTTTAGTGAGGATTAATGAATTTAGCTTTTTTACTTGGAGATTGTACTGCTAAAGGGGGAATCGAAAAGGTGACGATGACTTTAGCTAGTGCCCTTTGCAAACATACGCCTACTTCAATAATTAGTCTTTATAAGAGTAATAGTGAATCATCATTTGAGGCTAATGAAGTACCAATAACATACTTGAAACCTCGAAATGAGAAGAGTATGTATAATCGAACTGGAAAGTTTGGGGTGTTTTTTGATCTAATATATGTGTTGCTCAAGGCTAGCCCTTTGAGAAAAGCTTTGAGAAAAAATAGTAGTGATGTGGTTATATCTTGCGATATCAAAATGACGGTAATTGCGCTGTTAGCAACAATGTTTACTCCTAGAAAAGTTGTTGTTATTGAACATTTTGAATACGATGTACCCAGCTATCTTCTTAAGAAAATTAGAAAATTTATCTATCGTTGGGTTTCTGGCGTTGTTATCTTGACTGACGAAGATAGAAATAAATACTCTTGGTTCGGTAATAATAAGATACATACTATACCAAACATCGTAAGTGTTAAGCATAGTCTAAAATCAGTGAATAAAGATAAGACTGTAATAGCTGTTGGTCGCCTATGTCATCAAAAAGGGTTCGATTTACTAATCTCAGCATGGAAGAAAGTTGATAATAGATCTTGGAACCTACATATTTATGGTGAAGGAGAGGATGAAGAGTTGTTGAGTAATATGATAGAAGAGTATTACTTGAATAATGTGAAGCTTTTCCCTTTTACTCCCAATATAGATGAAAAGTATCAATCCTCAAGTATATTTGTTTTATCCTCTCGGTTCGAAGGTTTAGGAATGGTTTTAATTGAAGCCCTAGCACATAAACTACCCTGTATTAGTTTTGATTGTCCTGCTGGGCCTAAAACTATAATCAAACACGGAATAAATGGAACGTTAGTACCTACCGGTGATATAGAGAAGCTTGCTAATGCTATTAGTGAACTGATGGAAAGTGAAGAGTTAAGAAATGAATTTTCTAGAAACTCAATTGATTCAATAAAAGAGTTTAGTGAAGTTAGTGTTGTTAACAAATGGAATGTAATGTTGGGGGGGATATATGGGGAACACTAATTACGACTATCTTATTGTAACTAACCTGCCGGCATTTTATAAGATAAATTTGTATAATGAGCTTTCAAAATATCTTAATATAAAAGTGATTTTTATGTCAGACAGTTCTGATATTAGAAATTCTGATTTTATTGATGGGGAAATTAAATTTGAATATGAAATATTACACGATGTAAGTTATGAGAAAAGAAATAAATTATTAAGTTTGTTGAAATTCTTAGGTGTTATTTTTAACCATAAGTTTGATAAGATAATATTTCCGGGTTGGGAGTTAGTTGAGTTGATACCCATTATGTTATTAAGTAAAAAGTCAAAAAATGGAATCGTTTTAGAAAGTAGTATTATAGAAACAATAACTACTGGCCCGCTATGGCTGGTTAAAAAATTAATTATACGGAATATGGGACATGCTTACCCTTCAGGTAAGTTACAATCTGACATATTGTCACATGCTGGTTTTGATGGTGAAGAGCATGTCACGCATGGTGTTGGTATACCTAAGCGTGTAGTGAAAGAAATAATAAATAGGAAATCAATAATAAATAGGAAATCAAAAAGCTATAAGTATCTATATGTTGGTCGGATTTCAGAAGAGAAAAACTTAGATTTTATAGTTAATGAATTTAATAACAATGGGAAGTCGTTGACTATTGTTGGAGATGGTCCTCAAAGAAGTGAATTAGAAAGCATAAGTCATGGTAATATAAAATTTACTGGATATGTTAACAATGCAGATTTAGGAGGGATTTATCGAGACCACCATATATTTATACTCCCTTCTAAGTCTGAACCTTGGGGGCTTGTTGTTGAAGAGGCTCTTTCTTATGGTTTACCTGTTATTGTAAGTAATCATGTCGGCTGTTATGAAGACCTTGTTTCTAGAGCAGATACGGGTATTGTTTTTGATTTATCTGATGAGATGAGCTTTGCACGTGCATCCTGCTCATTGGAGTCCAATTATGACTTCTATCAAAAAAAGGTTCAAGCGGTCGATTTTTCGATTAGAGATCAGGCTCAAATAAATGCTTATTGTCTAAATAATGAAAAATAAAACTATTAGTGACTTTTTAAATTACCTTGTCTCTGACTTGTTTGTGAAAGGCTTTCTTTTTATATCCTTGCCTTTATTGTCTCGAGTTATGTCTCCTGAAGAGTACGGTAAGCTATCCTTGATTAATGCAGCAATAATGATTATGTTTGTATTTCTCAGTCTCAATATACAGAATGCTGTTTCGAATCGATATATGCGAAATAATGCCGATTTTGGGAGTTATCTATTCTCAAATATAGCGGTTATTATACCTATTCAGGTGGTAATAATATCGATATCGCCATTCTATTTACCTTACTTATCTGGGTTATTCAACCTTTCTGAAAGGGATGTTTTTTTTGTACTTCTAATATGTTCATTTCTGTCAATTTTCTATACATATACTAGTTACTTGCAAGCTTCTAGGCAAAGTAAAGATTTTTCATTGATAAATATAATTACCAAAGTAGGTGAAGTGATTTTATTGTTTCTCTTCGCTATATATTTGTCGAATAACCAGTATTTGTCAAAAATATATGCACAAAGTATAATTGTACTATTGTCTTTGTTGTATGTGGCTCCTAAGTTCTATCAGTTATTGACATTTAATTTTAAATTTTCATACGTAAAAGAAGCGCTATACTTCTCAATTCCTTTACTCCCTCATGTTTTAGCCAATAGCCTATTAGCCCAAGTTGATAGACTAATTATTGATGACCAGTTAGGTACAGCAGCCACAGGCATATACTCATTTTCATACAACTTGTCTATGGCTATTGTTGTTATTGTTATGGCTTGGAACTCTTCATGGCAGCCTCGACTGTATAAACTGATTGAGAATGGCGATAAAGATAAAATATCTAAAGTTAGCAAAAGCTCAACTTTAATATTATTGGTTCTGTCTATTTTTACTATATTATACACGCAAGAGATAGTTGTTATTTTCTCATCGGCTGATTATTATGAAAGTATTAAAATAATCCCAATAATAATTATAGGTAATGCATTAATTCATATATACCTAACTTATGCAAATTTTGTTTTTTATGAAAAAAAGACAATGTTTATTTCGCTTGCAACACTGCTAGCTCTTATTGTTAATGTTATCTTTAATGTCTTGTTTATCCCTGTTTATGGTATCGAGGGTGCTGCATGGGCTACAGTTATTGCTTATGCTTGCATGTGCTTATCACATTATCTGCTTTCTACTTATGTATTGAAGCTTAACTTTCTCAGCATAAAGTTGTTCTTTTTTTATATTGTTGGTCTTCTGTTTTCCTATATCATTTTTGTGAAGCTCGAACAGATTATGTCATATTGGATGATGTTGGCTTTTAAGGTTTTATTAACTATCTTTGTTTTGATTTTAATTTGGAATAAGAAAAGTAATTTGGAGTTTGGTTAGGTGGTGGCTTATTATGTTTTTTTCTTAACGTTGACTTTTTTGGTTTTTTTTGAGTTAAACTTGAAGTCAAATTTAAGGGATGTAATTTCAACTATCGCTTTTGTTCTAATTTCTATTTTTGTGGCGGGTAGATATCAACTTGGTATTGATTGGTTGTTTTATTCGGATTTTTACGAAGATCCTAATTCTACTTCTTTATTGATTGAACCAGGGTATTTAATGCTTTCAAAGTTTTTTTCTTATTTTAATGTGCCATTTGTTGTTTTTTATACGATGATTTCTATATTTGGGGTTGTTGTTATTTATAAATTTTTTAACAAGTTGTCACCTTACCCTGTTCTTTGTTTGCTCTTGTATTTTTTAACATCTTTAGCGTTTACGTTCGAAGCTCTAAGGCAGAATATAGCATTGTCAATAATATTATTGGCAGTTTTGTTTTATATTAAAAAGAGAACCAGTTATTATTTTATTGCTGTTTTAATAGCTTCTTTTTTCCATGTTTCTGCACTGTTGATGTTAGTAGTTCCTGTTGTGGTTAAATCTAGATATTTGGTGAAGTATGCGATACCATTATTGTTTATAGGAATGCTCTTAGTTGTTTTAGATATATCATTGATTCGATGGGTGTTCGAGTTCCTTCACTTGATTTTTAATAATGGCTATTCTGCGAAGGTATTACATTACTTATCGGAAACCGAGGGTGTTAATGCTCTTACATTTAGTCTTGTTATTAAAGTTGGTCTGTTCATTGTTGTTTATTATCATAAAGATAAGATTAGTACCGCAATGAGTCACAGGTTGAGTCTTCAAGAATTTGACAAGTTGTTAGGTTTCCTTACCTTGTTCTTGTTAATGTCAGTTTTTTTGGCTGACACTGGAACGTTAATGTCACGTATAGCAAACTACTTTATTCCTATATACTCATTGTTCCTCTCTTATTTGGTTTTTATATATGTAAGAAACTTCGACAGAACGGTAATAGGTTTTTTAATCGTGGCAATTTTTAGTCTGTCATTTTATAGGTTTACTCTAAACTCTTACTTTATTGAACAGTATCTACCTTACCGTAATGTGTTAACCTCTTCTAGTTTACCAAGTAATATTGATGATCGAAAAAGGGTTGATTCTATAGACTTGCACTGGAGCTCTAAATAATGGCGAATATGGTATGAAAGTACTAATAAATGCAGCAAATTTACATGTAGGTGGTGGAGTTCAAGTTGCTGCTTCTTTTCTTTTTGAGTTAAGTGATTACCTATTGCATGGCCAAAAAAGTGCTGAGCAATCTTATGCGGTTTTATGCTCTTCTGAGGTATATAAACAACTTCCTGTCGGGTTTGATGAGTCTGTTTTTGATAGTTTCTCTATTATCAATATTTACGGATTAAAGCAGCCTAATAAAAATATTAAGGATAAGTTCTCTCAGTTTGATGTCTGCTTTACTGTATTTGGGCCACTATACTTTACTCCTAAGTCTGGCGTCCATATCTGTGGTTTTGCTCAAGCTTGGATTGCTTACAAGAAAAACTTAGCATTTAAGCAATTATCTTTTTGGGAGAGGATCAAATCGTTTTTGAAATTTGAGTCACAATGGTATTTTTTCAGAAAGGCAGATCAGCTTGTCGTCGAACAAAGTCACGTAAAGCAAGCTTTGATTACTCAACGCGGAATGCTAGCAAATAAAATTGATGTCGTTGATAATTGTATTTCAAGTATTTACAGGACTCCTTCACTTTGGGAGCCTTTAGCAAACAAACTACCGGATGAAGAAGGTGTAATCTCTTTGGGCTTTTTAGGCCGGGCTTATGCACATAAGAATTTGGCAATTCTACCTGCTGTTAATGAGTTGCTAGCAAAAAAATACGGTCTATCGATTCGGTTTGTTTTCACTCTAACTAACGAGGAGATGGAAGGGCTAGGGTTTGACTTATTACCAAATTTTCATACGATCGGATCGATAAGTAACGCACAGTGTCCAAGTTTTTATCAGTGGATTGACGCGTTGATTTTTCCTAGTTTGTTGGAGTGCTTTTCTGCGACTCCGATAGAAGCTATGGTTATGAAAACCCCTGTGTTTGCTTCTGATCTTCCTTTTGTTCGAGGAGTTTGTGAGGATGCTATATTTTATTTTGACCCTTTAAATGCTGATTCAATTGCCCAAGTAGTTGCGGCTAACATTAGCACCCCTTCGTCTTTACTTGAACAGGTAGAAAAAGGGTACTTGAAAGTATTGAATATGCCTTCTGCTACCGAGCGCAGTCATAAGTATATTGAGTTAATTACTCTACACAGTTCAGAAAAATAGGTTTTGTATGTTTAAAGATAAAGTTTTGTTGATTACAGGTGGTACTGGCTCATTTGGTAATGCCGTTTTAGACCGATTTTTAGATACTGATATCAAAGAGATCAGGATTTTTTCTCGTGATGAAAAGAAACAGGATGATATGCGCAAAAAGTACAACTCATCTAAGTTGAAGTTTTACATTGGTGATGTCCGTGATTACAACTCTATATTGTCTGCTACGAGAGGAGTTGATTTTGTTTATCATGCCGCAGCGTTAAAGCAAGTGCCCTCTTGTGAGTTTCATCCGATGGAAGCGGTGAAGACAAATGTATTGGGCACTGAGAATGTACTTGAAGCGTGCATCATGAATGAAGTGTCTCGCGTTGTGTGTTTGAGCACAGACAAAGCCGTTTATCCTATTAATGCAATGGGTATTTCCAAAGCAATGATGGAAAAAGTAATCGTAGCTAAATCACGTAATGTAGATCCAGAGAAAACCGTTATCTCAACAACTCGCTACGGTAATGTTATGGCGTCTCGAGGCTCTGTTATTCCTTTATTCCTGCGTCAAATAATGAATGGTGATGCTATCACTATTACAGACCCTAATATGACTCGTTTTATGATGACTCTGAACGACGCAGTAGACCTTGTTTTACATGCGTTTACTCATGGTATCAATGGTGATATTTTCGTTCAAAAAGCTCCGGCTGCGACCATCGATGTTCTAGTACAAGCGTTGAAAACGATTACCTCAAAACCAGAGCATGAAGTTAATGTTATTGGTACTCGTCACGGTGAGAAACTATATGAGGCATTGTGTAGCCGCGAAGAGATGTTTGTTGCTGAAGACCAAACTGGATACTATCGTATTCCCTCTGATAATCGAGACTTAAATTACTCCCAATATGTAGAAGAAGGCGAGCAAGATTTAAGTGTAATTGAAGATTACAACTCTCATAACACAGACCGTTTAGACGTAGATGGCATGATTGCATTGCTTCATAAATTAGACTTCATCGCTGATATTGAAGCGGGTAGCGTTATTGTTCCAGAAGGTGTGTAATGAAAATCTTAGTAACAGGATCTAATGGTTTTATTGGTAAAAATCTGTGCTTTCAGCTGGAAGAGCAAGGCTTTACCGACATCATTAAAATTGGTCGCGATGATTCGGTTGAGCAGCTAGATGACGCGCTTGCGCAAGCCGATTTTATTTACCACTTAGCTGGAGTAAACAGACCAATAGTAGAAGATGAGTTTAAATACGGAAACGCAGACTTAACATCTCATATTGTTGCAACGTTGAAAAAGCTTAATCGTTCAACGTCAATTCTTTTAACGTCTTCAACTCAGGCTGAATATGCTAATCCTTATGGTGAAAGCAAAGCGTTAGCTGAAGAGGCTGTGAGTGAATATGCAAAGCAGTCAAAGGCTAACGTGTATATCTATCGCTTGCCGAATGTGTTTGGTAAGTGGTGCCGTCCAAACTATAACTCTGTTGTCGCAACATTTTGCTATAACGTAGTGAACGATTTACCGATTACGGTAAACGATCCAGATGCTAAGGTAAACTTAGTCTACATCGACACGGTTTGTGAGCATTTTATTCATCACTTAACTAATGATGAACCAAGTGGTGAGCAGTCGATTAAACCTATTTATCCAACCACCGTTGGTGAAATAGCTAACACATTACAAGTGTTTAAAGAGAGCAAAAAATCACTGATTACAGAAAATGTAGGGGCAGGGTTCTTGCGAGCACTTTACTCGACTTACATTAGTTATTATTCACCTGAACAGTTCTCTTATACTGTGCCTGCTTATACCGATCCTCGTGGGGCTTTTTGTGAATTATTAAAAACGAAAGAGGCTGGTCAGTTTTCTTTCTTTACTGCCCATCCTGGTATAACGCGAGGCGGTCACTACCATCACACTAAAAATGAAAAGTTTTTGGTCATAAAGGGTGAGGCGAAGTTTAGATTTGAGAATATCGTAACTGGTGAACGTTATGAGCAAGATGTAACTGGCGATGATTATACTGTAGTTGAGACTGTGCCTGGTTGGAGTCACGATGTGACAAATATTGGTGAGTCAGAGCTTATTGTGATGTTATGGGCTAACGAAATCTTTGATCATGAAAAACCCGACACATTTGCCAAATTACTGTAATTAGGAAAAGAACAATGAAAAAACTAAAAGTAATGTCAGTAGTGGGGACTCGCCCTGAAATCATTCGTTTGTCCCGGGTGTTGGCTATGTTAGATCAACACTGTGAGCATGTATTGGTACATACTGGTCAGAATTATGACTTTGAACTGAATGAAGTATTCTTTAATGATTTAGGCGTACGAAAACCGGATTACTTCCTTAATGCAGCTGGTAAAAACGCTGCAGAGACAATAGGCCAAGTTATTATTAATGTCGATCGAGCCTTAGAAGAAATCCAACCCGATGCCATGTTGGTGTTAGGTGATACTAATTCATGTTTGTCGGCGATTCCTGCTAAGCGACGTAAAGTACCAATATTCCATATGGAGGCTGGTAATCGTTGTTTTGACCAACGTGTTCCTGAGGAAACAAATCGTCGCATTGTTGATCATACCGCGGATATTAATTTGACATATAGTTCCATCGCTAGAGATTATTTATTGGCTGAAGGGCTACCTGCTGATCGTGTGATTAAAACAGGTAGTCCAATGTTTGAAGTGCTTAATCATTATATGCCTCAGATTGACGCATCGGATGTGTTATCCCGTTTGGGGTTACAGCAAGGTCAGTTTTTTGTTGTAAGTGCTCACCGAGAGGAAAATGTTGACTCACCAAAACAATTGGCCAAGTTAGCTGAAACACTTAATAACGTAGCTGACCATTATGGGCTACCTGTAATTGTTTCTACTCACCCTAGAACCCGTAATAGAATTGAAGCTCAAGGTATTGAGTTCCATAAAAATATTCAATTACTGAAGCCTTTAGGGTTTCATGACTATAATCACCTACAGAAGAACTCCAAAGCCGTACTATCAGATAGTGGCACGATCAATGAGGAATCTTCGATAATGAACTTCCCAGCTCTGAATTTGAGAGAGGCTCATGAGAGACCTGAGGGCATGGAAGAAGCTTCTGTAATGATGGTTGGTTTGAGCGTCGAGCGAGTCATGCAAGCTCTTGAAATTTTGGAATATCAACCTAGCGGTCATGAGCGTTTGCTTCGCCCTGTTTATGATTACAGCATGCCCAATGTGTCAGATAAGATGGTGAGAATCATACATTCTTATACGGATTACATTAAACGAGTCGTTTGGAAAGAATACTGATGCGTTTAGCTTTAATTATTGACGATTACCTTCCCCATAGTACTCGCGTTGGAGCTAAGATGTTTCATGAGTTGGCTCTTCAACTCAAAGATAATGGGCATCAAGTTACAGTCATAACTCCTGACTCTAGTCAGCTTTCCTCTTTTGTGGAAAGTGATATTGATGGCGTCCAGGTGTGGAGCTTTTCAACCGGAGAAATAAAAGGCGTAAATAAACTAAAGCGTGCAATAAATGAAAGTTTGCTCTCTCTGAATGCGTGGAAGGCTATTTCCAGTAAGGTAAGTAAGACCACTTTTGATGGTGTCGTTTATTACTCGCCATCGATATTCTTTGGCGGTTTGGTTAGAAAAATTAAACTGCGTTGCGAATGTCCTGCGTATTTAGTGCTGAGAGACTTATTTCCTCAATGGGTTATTGATTCAGGGATGATCGAGTCAGGGTCCTTGATTGAACGCTACTTTCGATATTTTGAAAAATACTCTTATGACCAAGCGGATATGATTGGTGTAATGTCTGAACGGAATCAACAAGTGTTCAATGACATGTTGCCACTTGACTATCCTACCGAAGTTTTAAGGAATTGGGCTGCTCTCGAGCCTTACAAAGGTAAAAGTTCAGATATAAGACGTAAGCTGAACCTTGAAAATAAAGTTATCTACTTTTATGGTGGGAATATAGGTCATGCTCAAGATATGGCTAACTTATTGAGGTTAGCTAAATCAATGAAATTTCATACAGAAGCTCATTTCTTATTTATTGGTCAGGGGGATGAAGTTGAATTGATTAATAACATGGCCGAAGACTGGGAGTTAGATAATTTTTCTTACTTGCCTTCAGTGAGTCAAGATGAGTTTAAAGCTATTTTATCTGAGGTTGACATAGGGCTTTTCTCGTTATCTCCAGCACATACAGCGCATAATTTCCCAGGAAAGCTACTCGGCTATATGGTTCAATCATTGCCTATCTTAGGGAGCGTGAATCTAGGAAATGACCTAATGGATTTACTACATGAAAACAGTGCGGGTCTAATTAGCGTAAATGGTGATGACGGTCATTTGTTGGAAAATGCGATAAAACTATATAAGAGTGAGAAATTAAGACAACAAGTTGGCGAGATGGGGTATGAGTTATTGAAAAATGAGTTTTCTGTATCAACGATAGCATCAACAATAACTGGACAATTATCTATCCGCCAATAAAGTGGTGTGACATCTGCTAGATGTTGTTTTGCATAATTTGTTATTCATTAACTTTCAGCATTGATCCAGGCACTATATTCCTCAGTAGACACAAAAGTTATTTTTAACATAACATTTGTGTCTACTGAGGCTTTCGCTAAGTATTATTAATTCTGTTTTTTTATCGAGCGTAGAGACCTTATAGTAGCTGTAATCTTCCACACATTACTTAGTAATAATAGGTAGATTGAAAAGAACCCTAAAAATACGTAAAGCATAATGTATTCAGGTACTCCAACCATTTCACTATAAATTCCAATACCAGCATATAGACTAGCTATTGAACAAATTACGATTAGAGTTTGCGTGGACGTAAGTCCTAGTCGTTGAAAAATATGGTGTAAATGTTCACGATCTGGTTTGAAAGGAGAGTCTCCTCGTCGAATGCGTCTAATCATGATCGAAGCCATATCCATCAATGGTACGGCTATAAGCCATAGTGCTGTTACTGGTCGAAGAGGTGGTTTAGTTCCGTTTTGGCTAGAGAGTAATAGTAACCAAATAACAGTAAACCCAATAAGCATACTCCCGGCATCCCCCATAAACACTTTTCTTTTTCGGCCAAATGCGCCTAAGTTCAATAATATATATGGGACAATGACTACAACTAGAACAAGACAAATGTAAGCTAAATTGAATTGGCCATCATAGTTCAACATTATTCCTAGACCACCAAATGTAACTATGGACAAGCCTCCAAGAAGCCCATCAATACCATCGACCATATTGAAAGCATTTATAGCACCTACCACAGCCAGTACAGTGACAAAATAGCCGAACCAACCAAGAGTTACCACTTCGCCAGAGCCAAAGATGTCTCCAATAGTAGTTAGTTCAATACCCCCTAACACCATCATGGCAACCGAGAGACCAGCTTGGATAACGAAGCGAAGTTTAAAGCTTAAGTCAAATTTATCATCTAATGCACCTATACCAACGAGTAAGAGAATACAAACAGCATAAAGCTCGGTGTTTGGTAGAATATTTGGATTATTTAATAAAAAGTAAAGTATTGAAATGCAGATCGAAATCCCTCCAACTAGAGGAACAGCTCCGTTGTGCAGTTTTCGGTCATTAGGTTTGTCTACTAAACCGATCTTCTTAGCGAACTTACGCATGACAAACATGGTTGCAAGAGAAAAGAAAAATAGAAAAGAGAGATCAAGAAAAGGAATGAGCACAGTAAAGCCTAATAATTTATGTTGTCATGAATTTTAAAGTATTTAGGTTCTAGATAAAAGAGTAACACTAAATCTACGTGATCTACTTATGTTAATCATCATAACTGATAGCAACGTAAGCCAGAGTTTGTTCAATATCATGTAAATAGGGCTATGGGAGTTTGTGGTTTTCAATACAAGGTGAAATGCAATACGATGCACCTTGTTTGGAAGCCGGACTGCTAAAAGTTTACAAATCACACAACATAAGTGAGATGTGCTGTGATAGTATCTCATTGTTATTAAATTTGATGTTTTGAGAGATTTAAAGTGAATCCGCAATCACAACCATACGCCGCTATGAACCAGACAACATCCACGAGAAATCATGAAATAGACTTTCGCGAGCTTTTAAAGGCATTGTGGGATGGTAAGTTAATTATATTTTTAATTACTACTTTTGGTACCCTTGCTAGTGTTATTTTTGCACTGTCAGCTCAAGAGTGGTGGTCCTCAAATGCTAAGATCACAAAGGCTCAACCTCAAGATATTGCGGCATACCATCAACAAGTTAAGCAATTTCAACCTGTTTTCAATGTTTTTCAAGAAGACGGAACTGTTTTGGTTAGCAAAGAATTGGATGAGTTGGGAGATTCTAGAGTTCTATTTCAACGGTTTGTGAACGCTTTCAATTCTACTAACAACAAGCGAGTTTTTTTGGATGGCAGCGTAGAATTTCAGCAATTTAAGTCTAACTTCTTCTCAGGCAGCTCAGAGATAACCGAAGATTCCGTTAGGTCTTTATACTCAGGTTGGTTTAACAGAATTACTGCATTCATAGCAAATAAAGGTGATCGCACTTCACCTTACTTTGTCAACTTCCAGACAACTACTAAAGAAAGTAGTTTTGACCTGCTAACGTCTTATATATCCTTTACTGAAGCTCAAATTAACCAAGACGCATTTAACAACTTACAGGCGGTTATAAACGGCAAGAGGAATGAGTTGGTTCAACAAAAGCGAATGTTAGAAACTCAGGCGAAGAGCCAGCTTTTGGTCGAAACAGAGCGGACTCGGTATGCTTTGGGAATAGCACGAGCTGCAGGAGTAGAACATCCCATTCAAACGGGAAATGAGAACGAAATATTTGGTATCGATTTAGGTTTTAAAGGCTTGGAAGCAAAGGCTAAAACGTTAGAATTATTAAAAAATTTGAGCGTTATTGAACCTCGTTTACAACAGATCGAAGCTAAATTGGATATGTTGAACAATCTAAAAATAGATCGTGATGTTGAATTTCAAACCTTTCGTTTCTTAGAGAGTGTGGAGAAACCTATTACTCGAGATAAGCCTAAACGAGCTCTGATTGTTCTGATTGGCATAATACTGGGTGGATTATTTGGTGTCGCGATTGTGTTAATGCGTTTTTTATATAGGAAAGGGTATTAGTTTTAAGTTCGAGCTAGTAGTACTTGACTATTAGCTTTTCTTTAAATGAGGTGTCACTAACAGAAGCAATTACCTAAATGATTCATTAAAGGTATTGCTTATGATTTATCCATTTACTTGATTGTGGTTATTATCTATGATGATCAATCAGTTGTTTAAGCTGAGCAACTGATTGAGGGTGTAAAACTTACTCTCTACATATAAACGTTTATATTAATGGAAATCATTATGAAAAAGATGGCTCTAGCAGCTGCATTAGCAGTTAGCTTCTCAGGTGCTGCATTTGCAGCTGAAACTACAGCAGCAGCGGGTACTGGTTCAGGTACTGGTACAGCAGCTGGCGCGGGTGCATCTGCAGCAGCAGCTGGCACAGCAACAACAGTTGCAGTAGCGACAGCAGCAGTAGCGGCAGCAGCAGCTGTAGCGGTTGCTTCTAACGAAAGCGGTGCAACAACGACAACAACGACTCGATAATTTTTGAGTAGGCGTTTAAAACCATTTTATGTGAAAGCATAAAGTGGTTTTTTTATATCTAATTGATTAATTTTCCATATTGGACATCAGCAACCAGATTGCTAGGAAGCAGAACTCGTCATGCTTAAACCTCTAATCATATCTCTTGGTCTTTTTCTTGCTGGTTGTTCTCAGCAGTTTCAAGACGTTAACTCTACTTTTGATGAAGCCTTTTTTGGAAGCTCCGATGTTGAGCTATCCAAGGAATACATTCAAACGTTACCTTATTCCAGCATTTATGCCGAAGTGAATGACCAAGGTAAGATCTTCATGGTCTTAGCGTACGTCGGTGAAAACCCGCAAACGGGCGCAGAGCAGTTAAAGTGGATGTCTTCTGACAAAGCGATGATCGTCACTGAAAATGGACGTGTCGTACAAACGCTATTGCTTCCTTACGAAAACCTTTCTGGTTTGGCATTCCAACCGTTAAATACATTCTCTTCTGCAAACAATTCGTCAGCCGATTCTTCTTCTGCGTTTGATGTGTCTGCCAACCCCGGAGCTCAAAAATGGCAAGCGGTTTACGACTGGCAACCTAACTATCGATTCGGCTATAAAGCGAACATCACCCGAACGTATATGGGAAATGACACGGTTGAAACTCCGTTAGCGTCTATCGATACCAAGAAATTCCAAGAAAAAATTCAATTCCCAATATTAGAACAAGACATCACCAACGAATATTGGGTCGACAGCGAAGGCAAAGTGGTAAAAACCATACAGTATTTAGGCCCTGATATGACAAGGCTTGAGTTAACCGTCCTTAAGCATTATCAAAGCAATTAACGAACAGGGTAATGAACTAAAATGATGAATTATATGAGTCATACATCAAAAATGACGGGACGTCGGTTGCCATTGGTGAGAACTTTATTAACGATGAGAGCTCTGTTAATGATCAGCGCTTTGTTTGCTTTGAGCTCCGCTTCTTCGGCTTCTGATCTTGTTACGCCTGAACGCTCTTCGTCGATTAAAACAACAATCGAGCTTCCTCTTCAAGGTGTGACGCTTGAGTATCAAACTAACGTTCGACTGCTTCGTGTATTAGACGACGCAAACGCGAATGCGAGCTCTAACGCTAACGGTACTATTGGTTACTTCCCCCTTTCGGCTCAACTGTTTGATATAACCAATACTGAAGCGACTGCAGTTACTGGATTTAAAGAAGCTAACCAAGCTATCGAAGCCAAAAAGCGCAATGTACTGAACCAGCTTGAAGCTTTCGCAGTAGAAGAGCCAGAAGCAAACTTAGTGCGCCAACAGTTAGCCTCTTTCCAATATCTCAATCGAGTTTTTATTGAGTTAGACCGCAATGCGGTTATCTCGCAATCAGATAAGAACCCATTACTTGTTTCAAGTTCTCATACTAACAAGCCGTCAGACAGCCAAACTCAAGCCTTTTCTCTGTACTTACCACAACGACCAACATCTATTCAGTTGATGGGTGCAATGAAAGAGTCGGTAACAATGAATCTGATTGAGCATGGAACGTTGAATGATTATCTCGATGCATTGCCGAATGGCTTTATTGGTGAATCTGCAGATAAAAGCGTGGCTTATGTTGTTCAGCCAGATGGCGTGGTACAAACCATTCAATACGCATACTGGAACGAACAGCCGGTGTACTTAGCACCAGGTGCTATCGTATTTATGGCGTTCTACTCTCTGCCATCGGAATACTCAACGTTGAACCAAGATATTGTCGATTTGCTACGTCATAAGGTTGGCCTGTAATGCTGAAACAGAAATCATTCCCTCTATCGGCAGTGTGCACATCGGTTACTTGTGCTTTATTAATGACCAACAGTGCTTCCGTTTTTGCCGAAACAACCATAGATTCCTCTTCGATTCGAGCAGAAAAATCATCATTCGACGACACTGAATACAGAACATCGCAAATGAACTTTGGTGGTGTTGGCTTAATGCAAATGCCAACAGGCCGAATGGCACCAGAAGGTGAGTTCAACTTTAGTGCTTCGTTTAATAACGAATACTACTTTTATAACGTCAGCCTGCAGGTGATGCCTTGGCTTGAAACCACCATTCGTTACACACAAACGCAAGACCTGTATTATAGCGGTAGTGGCAATCAAGACTGTTCTCAGAATTCATTCAGTGGCTGTACCAAGCACACCGATAAAGGCATCGACTTTAAACTGCGTTTAATCGAAGAAGGGTACTACTTACCAGAAGTGTCAGTAGGCGTGCGTGACTTCGGTGGTACTGGCTTGTTCGATGGCGAATTTGTCGCGGCAACCAAGCGTTTTGGGCCCGTTGATTTCACTTTGGGCATGGCTTGGGGATACATGGGCACCAGTGGCAATTTCACTAACCCACTGTGCAAAGCCAGTGACAAGTATTGTGAACGCCCGTCTGATTTTAAAGGCAATGGCGGCAGTGTCGATTTTGAGCGTTGGTTTAAAGGCGATGCTGCAATTTATGGCGGCTTTGAATACCAAACCCCTTATAAGCCGTTAACCTTAAAGCTTGAATACGATGGCAATGATTATTCTCAAGACTTCCCTGTAGTACGTGGTGGTGTCGACATGACACAGCACACGCCATGGAACGTGGGTGCTGTGTACCATTTCACTGATTGGGGTTCGGCGAAAGTCAGCTATGAGCGAGGCGATACTTTAACCCTTGGCTTCGATCTTTCTACCAACTTCAATGAAATGTATTCTGTGTGGCGAGATACTGAAACAGCAGAATTGCGCCCAAGCGATGTCGAGACGGTTGATGATATTGATATGGCTGCCCTCGCGGAAGAGCTAGAAACGATCGTGGGCTATGAACAAGCGCAAATCTTGGTCGACGATAATAGTATTGTGGTAAAGGGTACTCAGGTTAAATACCGAGACAGAGATATCGCCCTTGAGCGTGGTGCGACCGTGATTGCCAACGCGGTGCCGAGTTACATCGATACTTATAAAATCATCGAAAATGATAAATCGATGGAACTCACTGAGACAACGGTAGATGCACAAGCGTTCAAAGCGGCGGCTAATAACAGTTATCTCAATGCTCAAACCAGTGATGCAACCGATACTCACGAGTTAGAGCGTAAGAAATCCGTTATTTATCATGATGGGCGTGAGCGATTCGATGTGTCGATTTCACCAAACCTAGCGCAATCGTTCGGTTCGGCTGAAAACTTCTATTTATACAGTTTGGGTTTATACACCAACGCTTCGTTCTGGGCGTTAAACAATGTTGAACTGTCGGGCTCTTTGTACGTTAACTTAGTCGATAACTACGACAAGTTTAACTATACCGTCCCATCAGACGGCACTGACCAAACGCCAAGGGTAAGAACCTTGTTCCGCTCTTATGTTGATGATCCGGTTCGTTTAGATCGCTTACAACTGACGTGGTTTGAAGACTACGGCAGCGGTGTCTACACCCAAGCTTACGGGGGGTACCTTGAAAGCATGTTTGCGGGTGTGGGTGGCGAAATCCTGTATCGGCCATTCAACCAAAACTGGGCCATTGGTGCAGACATGACTGCAATAAGCCAACGCGATCCAGAAAGCTGGTTTGGCACGTTTGATGAAGAGATCCAAGTCAATCCTGATAACAGCAACCGAACGTACAAAGTGATCGATAAAGGCACTACTGGCTTTATCACTGGTTATTACACCCCACAATGGGATTTCTTGAGCGATACCTTACTCAAAGTGGGGGTCGGTAAATTCCTTGCGGGTGATATCGGGACTCGTGTCGACTTCTCTAAGCAGTTCAAGAGCGGCGTGATTGCTGGTGCGTTTGTTAGCTTAACCGACATGACAACCGAAGAATACGGTGAAGGCAGCTACACCAAAGGCTTCTACGTATCGATTCCATTTGATTTAGTCACCGTGAAACCAAGCTCAAGCCGCGCTGGTTTTACCTGGTTACCGATCACGCGTGACGGCGGCCAAGTGCTGAACAAGCAGTACAACTTGTTCGATCAAACCGATGCGCGCTCACCTTGGTTCCAAAGGCCGAGTAGCGTTAAGTAGATCGAAAGCAGATGCGGGTGACGAGTAAGCGGGATACGAAGAGCGGGGAAAGAGCAGTCTCGAATAATCGAATAATCGAATAGCTTAAGATATCGTGATATTCATTGGGTCTAGCTTTTGGTTCTCCCCCTTGAACGCCGTTCGTTTTTGATCGGTGATGTTCATCAAAGGGGGAGTTAGAGGGGGATATTAATCTATGTGTTACCAACCCCTCCCAGCCTCCCCTTATGTTGGTATTTTCTGCCAAGCAACAGTTGTGATAAAGGGGAAGAGCTAAAAGCATCCCGTCACGGCTTTACCTGCTCTTGGCTCTTCTTTTACTCGTATCTCGTTACTCTCATCTGCTCTTAAGCTCTTTAACCTTAAAACCATTCAACTAGGTTGATAATAAACACAAATTGTGGATAATGCATACGCAATAAAATAACCGGGTGAAAGTCCGATCTTTGGCTTGGTTTATGACAAAAAACCTCTATCTCAATTCCAGATAGATAGAGGCAGATTAACTACGCAGTGTGATGTCGCGGAATATCAAAGGGCGGTAGCGTTCCTATCTTTGATATTAAGTGGGAGCGATATCACAGTAATAGCCCTCCTTAACTCTATTAAATACTGCGTAGCTGATAAAATTGTTTGTTCTAACTTCTTTGGGTGTCCTTTGGGATATCACGACACATTCCGTTTCTATGACTTGGTTAACATGAAGATTAATAAAAATCGTCTCCTTTTAGCGCTCCTTCCTGTATTGCTTGCAGGGTGTACTACTCCAGGAACTCACCTTTCTACTGGCAACAAGAATGTGATTCAGCCTTCAGAGGAACAGCAAGAATCTGATATCTCTGATGTGGTTAACCTTTACCCACTGACAGCTCAATCAGTATCGACTTACCAAACGGGTACATTGTCGGTGTCACAAGCCAACCCTGAACTCGACGTAGACATCGCAAAGTATGAATACAAAGTCGGCGTGGGCGATATCTTAAATATCACGATCTGGGATCACCCTGAACTGACGATTCCTGCGGGTTCTTACCGTAGTAGTACTGAAGCGGGTAACTGGGTTCATGCTGACGGCACCATCTTCTACCCGTACATTGGTACAGTCGAAGTGGCAGGAAAAACGGTTCGTGAAATTCGTTCTGATATAGCGGAACGTTTGGCGAAATACATCGAAAGCCCTCAAGTCGATGTGAACGTAGCGGCCTTCCGTTCTAAGAAAACCTACATTACGGGTGAGGTTTCAAAACCTGGCCAACAGCCGATTACTAATATTCCATTAACTTTACTAGATGCAGTGAACCGCTCTGGTGGTTTGTCTGAAGATGCAGATTGGCGCAATGTTTCATTAACCCGTAATGGCGTGGAAGAAAACATCTCGCTTTATGGTTTGATGCAACGTGGTGACTTAACTCAAAACCGCTTACTTCAAGCCGGTGATATTGTTCACGTACCGCGTAATGACAACCAAAAAGTATTCGTGATGGGCGAAGTGAATGACCCACAACTGTTGAAGATCGACCGTGTAGGCATGAGCCTAACGGAAGCACTCAGCAACGTAGGTGGTATTAACCAACTGACGGCAGATGCAACGGGTGTGTTTGTGATCCGAACT
The DNA here is from genome assembly GCF_041439145.1 of Vibrio sp. 1F255. Taxonomy (NCBI): domain Bacteria; kingdom Pseudomonadati; phylum Pseudomonadota; class Gammaproteobacteria; order Vibrionales; family Vibrionaceae; genus Vibrio; species Vibrio sp. 1F255. Next base: position 50,622 of record NZ_JBGONQ010000035.1, read on the forward strand.
TCTGATGATAAATCAGAACGCATGGCAGACATCTACCAACTCAATATGGAAGATGCATCAGCTTTAGTGATTGGCACCGAGTTTGATTTAAAGCCTTATGATATTGTTTACGTAACGGCAGCGCCAATCAGCCGCTGGAACCGTGTAATCGGTCAGCTTGTACCAACCATTTCAGGCTTCAACGACCTAACCGAAGGTATGTTGCGCGTTCGTAATTGGTAATAAGCCCTGGTTTGTAATAAACCCTAATTAATCATCAGGTTGCATTGTACGTGTAACCTGATTTTTACATCTAAAAGTAAACCCAGCTTATAAGCCCAATACAATTAGAGACCATTATGTTTAATAAAATTTTAGTCGTATGCGTGGGCAACATTTGTCGTTCCCCGACTGGAGAGCGAGTTTTACAAAACTTGCTGCCCAACAAAGAAGTGGCCTCTGCCGGTATCGCTGCTGAGAAAAGCCGTTTAATTGGTAAGCCTGCAGACGACACTGCCATTTTAATCGCCGCTGAAAATGGGGTTGATGTTGAAAACCATCAGTCTCAGCAAGTTACGCCACAGCTTTGTGCTCAGTATGACTTGATCTTGGTGATGGAGAAGGGCCATTTAGAAGCGCTTACTCAAATATCGCCGGAGGCTCGCGGAAAAACGATGCTGTTTGGTCAGTGGATTGGCCAGAAAGACATTCCTGACCCTTATCGTCAAAGTCGTGAGGCGTTTGAACACGCTTATAAGCTGATTGACGAAGCGGCGCAAGCTTGGGCAAAAAAACTGTAGGTTTAAATGCAATAGATTTTAGATGCAGTAGGTTTTAAATAGACAGCTTTTTAAATGTCATGCTCTAAATGTAGGCATGGCAAAGCCACCAACGGAATAATATAAAAGAGAAGTACGCGGAGCGTATATATCGTCTCTTAAATAGCAATACTTTAGGAAGTAGCAAACAAATGACAACACAACCCTCTCAGCAATCGCATACAGATAACTCTGATGAGATAGATTTAGGAAAACTGCTTGGCATCTTATTAGATGCTAAATGGCTAATCATGCTCACCACATTCGTTTTTGCTGTGTTTGGTATTGCGTTTGCTTTGCTTTCGACGCCGATATACAAAGCGGATGCCCTGATCCAAATTGAAGAGAAAAGCTCTGGTGGCATCTCTTCTATGGTTGGTGATATGGGTGAATTGTTCTCTCAAGAATCTTCAGCTACAACCGAAGTCGAGATCATCAAATCTCGTATGATCTTGGGTGAAACGGTGGATAAGTTTAACCTCACGACGGTGACATCTCCTAACTATGCACCTATCTTTGGTAAGGGCTTTGCGCGCTTGACCGGCGACATCAACCACATTGCGGTTAGCCGTTTCAACATGCCAAGCTATGCGAGCGACTACGGGCACACGATCCAGATCCTAGATGCCGAGCAGGGCACTTACCAATTAGTTCGCGACGATGAGCGCGTTATCCTAAAAGGCAAAGTGGGTGAGCTAGCAACAGCAGACGACTACAGCTTGTTTGTGGCAGGTTTTGAATCACATAACGATTTTGAATTCTCTATTAGTCAACGTAGCCGACTAGAAGCGATCGAATGGTTGAAAGCTTCTTTGTCTTTGTCTGAGCAAGGTAAGCAAACCGGTATTTTGAAGCTGAGCTTTGAAGGCGAAAACAAACAACAGATTTCTGAAATACTGAACCACATTAGCCAGATTTACTTTTTACAAAACGTGAAACGTAATTCAGCGGAAGCAGAGAAGAGCTTACAGTTCTTAGAGAGTCACCTTCCTGGTATTAAATCTGAGTTAACTGGCTATGAAGACACACTCAACAATTATCGCCAAAAGAACGAATCGATCGACTTGGGCTTAGAAGCACAATCAACCTTGAAGGTAATGGTCGAGCTTGAAGCGCAATTGAATGAACTGACGTTTAAAGAGAGTGATATCAGTCAGCGTTTCACTAAAGATCACCCGGCATATAAGTCACTGATTGATAAGCGTAAAACGTTGTTGGGCGAGCGAGAGCGCCTGAACAAGCAAGTGCAAAAGCTGCCGAAAACACAACGTGAAGTACTGCGTATGACACGTGATGTTGAAGTAAACCAACAGATCTACATCCAGTTACTAAACAAGGTTCAAGAGCTAAGCATTATTAAAGCCGGTACGGTCGGTAACGTTCGTATCTTAGATGACGCTCAAGCTTATGCTCGCGCCGTTAAACCGAAGAAGCCGCTGATTGTTGTGTTAGCAACGCTACTGGGTGGCATGTTAAGTGTCGCGTTTGTATTAGTGAAAGCAGCGTTCCACCGTGGTGTTGAAAGCCCTGACCAAATTGAACAAATCGGCCTTCCGGTTTACGCAGCGGTACCAAAATCTGATTTACAGATTGAGCTAACCAACCGCTTTAAATCGAAGAAAGTACAAACAAAAGGCGTTCAGGCACTGCTTGCTGAATCGAACCCTGCCGATCTTTCGGTTGAAGCACTGCGTGGCCTTCGTACCAGCTTGCACTTCGCGATGCTAGAAGCGAAAAACAACGTTCTGATGATTTCAGGCCCTGCGCCAGGCATTGGTAAATCATTCATCTCGACCAACTTTGCCGCAGTAGCTGCTAAAACAGGCCAAAAGGTATTGTTGATTGATGCCGATATGCGAAAAGGTTACCTACAACAAAGCTTTGGTGTGAACTGGGACAATGGTCTTTCTGATGTGCTGAGCGGCAAGCAAGAGTTCGCTCAATCAGTGAAAACCACACCGGTAGAGAACCTAGATATTATTACTCGCGGCCAAGTGCCACCGAACCCATCAGAGCTGCTGATGCACCCACGCTTTGCAGAACTAATGGAATGGGCATCGAAAGAGTATGATTTGGTGATTGTTGATACCCCGCCCGTACTTGCGGTAACCGACCCAAGCATTGTCGGCGCCTTCGCTGGCACCACATTAATGGTCGCGCGTTACGGTCAAAACACCATTAAAGAGATCGATGTAGCTCGCAACCGCTTCGAACAATCGGGCATCGAAGTGAAAGGCGTTATCTTCAACGCCATCGAGAAGAAAGCATCAAGCTCATACGGCTACGGTTACTATAATTACGCATATTCGAGCGACAAGAAATAACTAAGAGCAGTAACGAGATGCGAGTAACCGGGTAAACGAAGAGCTAAAGACAGTAACGGGATGCGAGTGGCGAGATACGAAAAGCGCCACTCGAATCCGTTCTTCATCTCTTGTTACTCGTTTACCCGCTGCTCGAATCTGCTCTTTTAGCTCTTCGAATCCCGTCTACCCGCCACCCGTATCTATTCTTTATCCAATCTTCAAATTATTCGAAGACTTAGCTTTTGGTTCTCCCCCTTGAACACCGGACTATTGTGAGTGATGGTGTTAATAGAAGGGGGAGTTAGAGGGGGTTGCTAGCGATGCCTAATCAACCCCTCCCAGCCTCCCCTTATATTGATATTTTCTGCCAAGTAACAGTCGTGATAAAGGGGAGGAGCTAAAAGCACAACAACCATCTTCTTCTCCTCGCTCTTAATCTCTTCGCATCCCGTTTACCCGTCACTCGAATCTGCTCTTCTACTTCTTCACCACGCCACCCGTTAAATACAATCCAATTGCCGCTAACACCGGATAACCAAACGCTTCATTGGTCATTTCCCCTAATGGCTTCCAATCGTAACCGTGCATGCAGCCAAGAATCACCATCACATGCAGTGCCACATAAGGAATGGTGAACAACAACACAATGTAGCGCTGTACCAACTTAAAAGGTTCATACGCTTTAAGCAGTGCCAGCTTGTGCTTCGCTTTTTCTTCATCAGTAAAAAACATCGCATCTCCTGTGTTGGTGAGTGCATCTAACCCCTTGCTAATCGAAGACTGGCTCCCAAATATTCTTCCGAACAATGTCATACTGCTCCTTGGTTTATTGATTGGCTTTGACCGCATGTATAACCTTTGACTGTATAACCTTATGGTTCGACAACCATAGCGAGACCTCTGCTCCGCCATTTATCCGTTGAATTAGATTCCCTATCACGTTCGTCCCTCACTGTAGGGAATGACGACTACTTTTATTAAGTTAATAATCTCACGACTCCGTCATTCCGCCATTCTGTTGCTTTAGAGGCGAGGAACGAAGTATCTGGAATCCGCTTTTAGTCTCTTCGCATCTCGCTTACTCGAATCCCGCAACTGCTCTTCAAATTATTCGAAGACTTAGCTTTTGGTCCTCCCCCTTGAACACCGGACTATTGTGAGTGATGGTGTTAATAAAAGGGGGAGTTAGAGGGGGTTGCTAGCGATGCCTAACCAACCCCTCCCAGCCTCCCCTTGTATAGGATATTTTTTGCCAAGTAACAGTCGTGATAAAGGGGAGGAGCTAAAAGCACCACTCTCACTTTATTTTCCTCACTTTTCGAATCCCGCATCTGCTCTTAAGCTTTTATCTTCAAAACAGGACACGCCTTATTCACGCCCCAATCTTTATGCCCCTTAACATTCTCATCTGAAATCAAGAACTGCTCTTGCAGTGCAGCCATCAAACCAAACAGTGCCTTGCGCTGCGCAAGTGTGAAGTTATCTTCTGGTTGCAGCTCGGCATTACAACCGCCAACCAAACAAACCCCAATATTGCCCTTGTTGTGTCCTTTCACATGCGCGCCAGTTTGCGACAGTGGCCTGCCAAGTTCGACATCCCCATTGCGACGAATAACAAAGTGATACCCCACATCGCGCCAGCCTCTCTTTTTATGCCATTGGCGAATCTCGGCTACGCCTACATCTTGCTGTGGCGGCGTGGCGCTGCAATGCACAGTAATAAAGGAATATGGCGGGCAATGAGGTAAGCGGAGTAAAACCGAAACCAGGCTGAATGAATAGGATGCTGAAGGTAAACAAGGCTCTAACGAAGGGATAAGCTCCATCTTGCTAGCCTGCTCTTCCGAATCAATTCGTTCTTTGGTGTCAGCCCGCTCTTGTAAAACAGGCGCTTCTAACGGCTGATTTGGAACTCGATCAGTTGCTGGTGGAGTGTTTGACAAAATAAATCCTCGTGTTGTTGTAAATAGACGATTAAAGACGTTGATAGCGATTCTTTTAAATCAGGGTGCAATGCGATGTGTTGTCGCAGACTGGTGGCTACGGTTTTTGCATAACCAGAGTGGTGGCTTACATAGCGTAAATACATCACGCAATAACCTAATGGTTGGGCGCGCCGTGCTCGGCTGATCATCCAACAAATATCTTCATAGCTTGGGGCGTCACCGCATTCATCCTCATTAAAATAACAACCTTCTAAATGGCTTTCTTTATAACCGTTAACTTCATAGCTCAGTACTTGGCCAAACCCATCACTATCACTAAAAAATAACGGCTGACGTGATTGAGTGAGGGAGTTAGCACGGCACTCGATGCTCGCCATACCGGGTTGATACGCTGAAATAAAAAGAGAAACTATCGCCTTCATTAAGCACCTTATTGCTGCATGGGGAGGGCAATGTACTTCAACATTCTTGATTGGGTTGGCGGGAATAACACGAAAACAGAGGAATACAGAAAAATGAGAGGTGCTTCGAAAAGTTACTGCCTTATAAGGTTGGTGTTGCATATCTATCCGAGGCGATTAACCAAACATCTTTTCTTACAACTTATCTCATGGGCCTTTCGCCCCTAAAGCGCCAAAAAGTGTTGTTAATGCTTCTGTATATCAATGGATTTCTATACGAATGACTAATTAACAAGGAGCGTTAACCATGTGTGTTTCTCTAATTCTTTCTTTCATCCCATTAAAAACTGGCTCGCCCATCAGCAAGTTGGTGTTATTAAAATTGGCCGATAACGCCGATGCGCGCGGCGTGTGTTTTCCTTCCCTCAATTACTTGGCGCAATATTGCGAAGTGTCGGTAAGAACCGTGAAACGACACGTTAACGAGCTCGAAAAACAAGGTTTTGTGAAGCGGATAAAGCGCTTTGATGATTCAGGACGCCAGCGCAGCAACATATATCAGCTGCGCCTTCCCAGCGACAGCCACATTCAGCAGACCGATCTAGCCCAAGCGAATCAAGAGAACACGAATGTAGAACAAACAGGTTTACCGTCAGCTTCGTCGGAATACCCCCAGAAGACAGAACATGCGAAGAAAACCGACCATTCAGACACTCCCCTGAGTGACTCAAGATCCACCACGGAGAGTGATCATCCGGCACACATAATCTTTCATAAAGAACATAAAACAGAGTTGATCTTGAAAAACGGCCTCTTGGATGACACCGATGTTCTTGATCCCCAAAGCGGTTCTGAACAACATGAGGTATCGACACCTCAAGCCACCACTACTCCAATAAGCCAACAGAATGAAGTCGTGATTCACCTGCTCACCAAAGAGGGCTGCGCGCCGATTTATCATGAGTTCACCACCATATTAGAACGCTCCTACCCAAAGTTAGATGTGCTGCAAGAACTGCATGCCATGCAAGCCTGGCTGTACATCAACCCCGATAAGCGCAAACCCTTTGAGCACATTGGCCACTTTGTGAATGGCTGGCTAAGAAGAAGCGCCCAAGCCAAAGCGAAGCGAGACTCATCGCCAGTCTTTAAGCAGGCTAGAGCGGCTAAGCAAACAAAAGCGGCTAAACCAGCAAGGGCTTCTGCTTCTACATCGACCAAGGAAGCTAAAACCCAACCGGCAGCCAAGCCCATGGTTCACAAACAACCCACGCCCGTCTCTCAGACCCTAGCGGATTACCAAGCCAAAAGCACCACCAATCCGTTCGAAGCACGTATCAAGGCCCTAGTTCAATCCAAATCGCCCTGCACGGATTCTAAAAAGTGACCATTCGATTTTTCACAGACTAAGCGCTTGCTCACACAGCTAAAAGCTATTGAAAACCAATGATTTAGGAAGCGAAAAGCTTAGGAAAACCAAAGGCTAGGGCAGACCAAGCGCGAATACAGACAAAAAACGTCAAGATACAAAAGTAGAATTAGGGAGAGGGCAAATGGACGATATCAGCCTAAAAAAACTGACAACGGAAGAAAAAGTCACCATTTTAGAAAAAGAGATAGCGCGAGTAGAAGGACGCATTGGCGAGTTTTTGAAACTGCTGGTTAACCACTACCCACAAGGGCTAACACGCACCGAGATTAAAGCGTTATTGGCGGTAAACAATAACCCGAGCTTCGTCTCGCTGTACCGCAACGGCAATATTTTTATTGATATAGAAAAACGCTACTGCGACGCAGCACAAGAAAACCGATACCACATAGGCACTCAGTACCTACAAGACGTACAATGCTCTCGCTGGTTGAATGCGTGGTGAGTTGTTTGTCATGCCAGAGTCAATTTCAAACTGGTTAATATGCACTTACTTTGCTAGAATGCCCCGCATATTTAAAACCGTATGAAAAACGCATAAAGCGAACAAATTGTCACTATTGCCTTTAGGAGCCAAACCTAAGGGCGGTAGCGTACCAAATGAGAATGGCCAGCAAGTCAAAAAGTGCTAGTAGCTACAAAAAGGCTACTTTTTCAAAAGTAGCGAAACCAATGGTTTACAAGGAATTGTCCGCAATGGATTGTCTCAATATGAATAAAAAGTGTCTCACGGTTATTCATCCCCTCGCAAGTACGGAAAGTAGAGCATACGCTAACTGATATTGTCTTCTTAACTATTTCACTGTAGGCGCTTGCACTGAAGGTTCTGGCGACGATAATTTGGAATGGCTTAGGCAGAAGATGAATGGCAGATACGTCTAGAGCAAATTAGTGAGAACTTAGCAGTGATAGACACTACTGACGGAAGCAGGGCAAGATCATGAAAAACCCATATGGAATAAGGGGTAGCGTGAAGTGATGT
>NZ_JBGONQ010000036.1:0-44683 GCF_041439145.1 Vibrio sp. 1F255
AACGCTTACCTTTCGCAAGTCCTTGCAGGGCAAGGGGCTTCGTAATCTTGCCCTGCTGACGGAAGAAACCAATTTCCAAGTTGGGATAAAAAGAAAGCAGAAGAAACTGTAGTAAGTATTTACAGAAAAGCGGTATTGTAATCTTGATCTGACTTGCCAGTCTATTCTAAAAGCTCGATAAATTTAAAATTCCACACATTCAATTAGTTAATATTTATGATTAAGAAAATACTATTTACAATATTTAGTAAGGCGTCCTTATCTCTTGGAACTATATTTTTTATTATTACTGTCAACCATTTTTTTAGTGTAGAAGTTACAGGGGAATACATGATGATAATATCATTTATTCTTGGAGCATCTTTGTTTGTTAAATATGGTTTAGATATTGCACTAACAAGGTATTGTGCAATTGCATATCAAGATGAAAAGTTGTCTGATTTCTATTCTTATATTAAGTCGGCTTTAATGTTAATAATACTCTCTTCTATTGTTGTATCTGTATTGTCGTGGTTTGTTATACATTTTTATATAAATAATTGGGTGGGAAAATACGATGTTTATATAATAGCAATTATACCTATAATTAGTCTTTTGTATTGTTCAAGTGCGATATTGAAATCGATGGAGCTAGCCGAATATTCCGCCTTGTTAGAAATAGGTTCAATAACATTATTAACGACTATTGTTATTTTTGTTTCATTTTTTTTGGGGTTTGATTTACTGGAAGATGATATTATTCGAGTTCTACTACTGGTCTCGGTTTTCTTGCTTTTTATTTTTATATTAATACTAATTTACTACGCTAGGCCTGACAGTAAACTTGAACTAAACAACGTGAAATACAAGGAACTAACTACATCTCTTCATGCTTATTTTATACCCTCATTTTTACATTATTTAATGCAATGGGGAGTTGTTTTTATTATAGGCTCTATTTTGGAGCCCAACCTGGCTGGTGTATATAGTACATTACAGCGATTTTCATATATAATAAATTTTGTTTTAATTATTTGTAATATGTTACTAGCTCCAAAGTTCTCTATCCTTTATACACAAAATAAAATAGAAGAAATTCAAACGCTCTCAGTTCAAGCATCAAATTATATGTTAGGTGCGCTTATTTTTGTTGTGCCTATAACTATAATTATTTCAATATATTACTTCGAATATGTTGGTTTGAATAACGCAGTGGTACCTTTAGTAATACTAATTATAGGGCAATCTGTTAATGTGTTAACTGGTTCTGTAGCAATACTACTTAATATGACTGGCCATCAAAATGAAGTGATGAAAACTATGTTATTTAGTACTTCTATTAGCATTGTTTCATTTTATTTATTAACTAGTGGATACGGTCTAACAGGTGCTGTTGTTGCAACCAGCATGGGAATGATTATTCAGAACTCGCTAATATCTTACAAAGTATATAAAATAATAAAAATAAGAACGCTACCAACCATTTTACATGGAACATTCTATGGATGAAGCCCTGATGATAAAAAAACTATTTGAGTTTTGGAATGAAAATGATGTTAAATATGCCATTTGGAAAGGTATTTCTAAATTAAATGCAGTTGAAACTGGAGAGGAAGACTTAGATGTTTTGCTTGATATTAAGTCAAGCCTAAAAGCTGAGATGATTTTATCTTCTATTGGGTTTGTTAAAGTAGAAAACTCTTGGTTGAAAAGTGATTATGGCACTAGTGATTATCTATATTTCACAGAATCAGGCATATGGATCCATATTCATTTACATTACAATGTTATTTTTGGCAATAGTGTTACAAGAAACTATCGAATGCCAATAACCAAATACCTAATTAACAATGCAGTAAAAAATTCAGCTTATGGATGTAAAATCATTTCTCCATTTGACGATGTAGCCTTATCTATTTTACGATATTCATCACGGAAGAAGTCGTTTTTTGGTTATGCATCGCTAGATAAAGATTTACAAAACTTACAAAATCATTATATAAAAACAAATGAATTAAAACTTCAACTTGATAATCCGTATCCTAATGTTTTGAATGATTTAATTAAAAAAAACAATTACAAAAGTTCCGATATAGTTAACAGGAATAGAAAAAAAATAACCAATTCAATCAATGTTTTTAAAGACAATAGTAATTTTCAAAATTTGGTATATGTTTATAGATTATTTTCTTTAATTAAAGAAAAAATAATCATGAGAGCGTCAAATCAAAGAGGGAATAAAAAACTAATGAATAAAGGATTAAAAATAGCGTTTGTCGGTATTGATGGTTCGGGGAAATCTTCCGCTATAGAAAGACTAAGTCGAAAACTAAAAAAACAATTATCAACAACAACTATTAGTGTTGGGTCTGGGGTCAGCGGAGCATCTTGGTATCGAAGGTTGATATTCAATGTTTATGGGAATAAAGCGAAATCTCCGAGTCATATCAAGAATAGAAAAGAAAAATCCAAAGATAAAAAATACCCATTACTCTACTCATTATGGCTATTACTATGTCTATTTGATAAGAAAAATCAGCTGCAAAGAGGAATATCTAAGGCAAACCAAGGGGAAATAGTGATTATTGACCGTTGGTTACAAGAAGAAGTTGATGACTTTATTGATTCCCCTAGAGTTCCTAAGGAGTCTGCCAAAACTTTAATTACTAGATTTCTTTATAGAAAGGAACGTGAAGTTTATAAACTGGCAAAGGCTAATCCACCTGAAATAATTATTATTATGGAAGTGAATGCTGAAAATTCAACTAAACGAAAACCAAATGATTTGACTTACGATCAAGCTTTTTATTTGGGGGAGAAAATCAAAGATTTAAAATGGAATGGATCCACAGTATTTACAATTAATGCTAATAATTCTATTGAAGAAGTAGATCTAGAGATTAATAAAATTTTATCTAAAGAAATGTCACACTAAATGATAAATAAATATTGTATACTTGGTTCGTTTTTGATCTATCTACCATTAATGGTGATCGGCGGTGTTTTTTATGAAGATAGGTTAGTGGTATTAGATGTAAGCATTAACACTATAATGTTTTTTTTATCAGTTATGCTTGTTTATATATCCTATTATCCCCGATATTTTATATTCCGAAGTAAGATGACATTGTGTTTATCTGGGGTGATAATTATTATTCCTATATTAATTCTTTCATCAAATGCTAATTTTCAAGGGATGGAGAAATACTTAAACTCGTTATTTCTTGGTTTGTTGGGGTACCTGATTGTTATAAATGCAATTAATTACAGCTTAAAGGAGTATATTTTAAAATTATCGATATTATTTATTCTTGTGCTGTTTGTTGCTGCAGTTATTTGGAAGCTTAAATATGGATTCTGGCTTAGGCACATTAACTACTTTATGAATGGTCCAATAGTTTTTGGTAGAAATATGGCTGTAGGTTTTTTCCTGACAGCAATATTCCTTCCATTTGGAAAAAAAATTAACATTATATTACTGTTGATTTTTTTCTTTGGTGTATTATGGAGTATGTCTAAAGGCCCAATAATTGCTCTTGCTGCTTCATCGCTATATTTTTTATACCAGAAAAACAAGCCTTCCTTTTTGTTACTTGTTGTTTCTATATTTATTTCAATGCTATTCCTATTATATACATCTATTGACTTGTCGGATACGCCATTACACCGAATACAAATTGGCTTTCAAGCGCTATTAGGTATATCCAATTCTTCTTCAGCTGCAGGAAGTGTGGGCATTAGAAGTGAAATGATAGCTGACACTATAATGATAATAAATGGCAACCTAATTCTTGGTATTGGTGCGGGTAATTGGCAGAGTGTGTTAAATTATCCATTTACGTACCCACATAATATTTTTATCGAAGTTTTTTCCGACCTTGGTATTATTTTTGGCGCAATTTTATTATTACCGTATATTGGCTTCTTGGTTAGACCCACTAACAAGATATTTGTCTTACCGCTATTTTTTTTAATATCACATCAAGTAAGCGGTGATATATCAGATGCTAGGTGGTTATTGTTGTTTTCACTATTATCATTTGGAGTTAACAAGAAATATTTTGAATGAAACATTGTTTAATATGAGGGCGTAATGTTAAGTGAATCAGAATGTTTAGGATTTCCATGTTCAGGTAAATCATGGGTTCTAAGTAATGTTTTAGAAGAAGAACACTGTGGAAAAAAAATATACCACCACAACCATTCTAATTTTAAAAAAATGTGTCATGTTATTTTTTCTCCGAAAAAAATAAATGTTCTTTGGTTTTTGATTAAGTTGAGTAATTCCAATAAAAATACTTTTAAATATAATGTAAAGAAAAGCATTATATTGATGTCGAGACTTGGTATTTTTAAGTTTCAAAATAAATTTTGTGTCGAAGAGGGGGTTTTTCAATCTCTTTGGGGGTGGTTGAACACTTTACCATTAAGTGAAAATAACATGAAATTAGTTAGCAACCTACTTGATGTTATAAATACCCCTTCTCATGTGTATTATATAATAACCGATGTTGAAAAATTAACTCAACGGGCTGATGAAAGGGTGAGGAAACATCGTTTCAATACTTGTTCTACAGATGAGTTCATGGTGTCAAATAAATGGATGGAGTTTCTTTTAAAAGAAATCAAACGACGTAGTATTAATTTGGTTACAATTAAAAACTAAAAAGATAATATATGAAAATTCTATATTTACATCAGTACTTTGCAACACCGTCCTCAAACGCGGGTACGCGCTCTTACGAAATGGCGAGGCGTTTAGTTGCAAAAGGGCATGAAGTGACTTTTGTTACGTCATCTGCATTCCTCTCTAGTAGTTATGAATTAAATGCAGGTTGGAACGAAATAAATATACACGGTATCAAGCTACATATCCTGCATTTACCTTATTCTAATCGTGATTCATTTATAAAGCGGATATTTAAATTCTTACAATTTTCATGGCAGTCTTCTATAAAATCTTTGGGTATAAAGAGCGATGTGGTACTCGCTACGAGTACCCCATTAACGATTGCCATCCCAGGGTTAATTTATTCTAAAATTAGAAAAATCCCACTAGTTTTTGAAATTCGAGACCTATGGCCTGAATTACCTGTAGCTGTTGGTGCAATTAAAAATTCGCTATTAATTAGATTGGCTGAATGGTTTGAAAAATATACGTATCGAAATTCAAAGAGGTTGATTGGTCTCTCTCCTGGTATGTGTGATGGCATTACTCGTCATGGTATTAGCTCAGATAAAGTGACACTTGCTACAAACAGTTGTGATACTGAGTTATTTGATGTTTCTAAGTCTATTGGTGAAAGCTATAAGCAAGAAAATTTGAGTTTCTTGAAAGGAAGAAAGTTAGTTGTTTATACAGGCACTTTTGGATTGATTAATAATGTGGCTTATCTTCCTGAACTCGCTAAAAGTATAAAAAAAATAGATAGTCAGATTTGTTTTGTTGCGATTGGTGATGGCATGGAAAAACAAGTAGTGATAGAAAAAGCAGACCAGCTTAAGGTCCTTAATGACAACTTATACATACTTCCCCCAGTACCCAAAACTGAGATTGTTAAGTTGTTGTCGGCTGCTGATATGTCTATTTCTTTATTTGGTCCAATTCCTGAAATGTGGCATAACTCGGCAAATAAGCTCTTTGATGCTTTAGCATCAAGCACTCCTATTGCAATTAATTACGGGGGCTGGCAAAAAGAGTTCATAGAGGAATATCATTGTGGAGTGGTATTAAACCCCGAGGATCATACTAAGTCAGCAACGGAACTGTCCTTATTTTTGAATGATAAGGAGAGGTATTGTGAAGCTGTGTCGCAGTGTAAACATTTGGCTTACAAGAAGTTCTCAAGAGACATGATGGCGGAACGTATAGAAAACACATTAATGGAGGCTATCAATGATCAAACGCACTCTTGATGTTGTGTTTTCTTTAGTTGCTTTAATCATTTTTCTTCCCATTCTTATAGTTGTTGCAATAAAGGTTGCTAAAAACTTGGGACAACCTGTCCTTTTCAAACAACAGAGACCAGGTCTTAACGGAAAACCTTTCAACATGCTGAAATTCAGAAGTATGAAGGATGCAGCTGATAGGTATGGTAATCCACTTCCTGACGAAGAGCGTTTGACAGCGTTTGGTTTAAAACTTAGATCTACAAGCTTAGACGAGCTCCCAGGGTTAATATCGGTGTTGAAAGGTGATATGAGCCTAGTTGGCCCTCGCCCACTGTTAATGCAATACCTGCCACTTTATGACGAGCGGCAAGCAACTAGACATAATGTACGGCCAGGCATCACCGGTTGGGCGCAAGTCAATGGACGGAATGCGATTAGTTGGGAACAAAAATTCGAATACGATGCTTGGTATGTCGAAAACCAATCTTTGTTGCTTGATATTAAGATTTTATTTCTAACGATCAAGAAAGTTTTTATTAAAGAAGGTATTAGTGGAGAGGGGGAGGTAACAATGTCCGCATTTAGTGGTAACACTATGAAAAAAGATTGTTTAGTTGGAATTTATGGTGCTAGTGGATTTGGTAAAGAAGTCTTACCTTTATTAAGACAAAGTACTATTGACTCCGGAAGTGAGCTCGTTTTCATTGATGATAGTAGTTCCCTAAATGAGTTAAATGGAGTTGCTGTTTTGACCTATGAGGAATTTTTATCTTCACCACAAGCTGCTAAAAGTGCGGTAGTGGCTATTGCTGATAGTAAAATTAGACAGATGTTAACAGAGCGGCTAGCCAGCGATAATGTTGAAATTGCATCTGTGCGTGCAGGGAATAGTGTTGTGCTGGATTTCAATGAAATTTCTGAGGGGGAAATTCTTTGCCCTTTTTCTACAGTAACCTCCAATTCAAAAGTTGGGAAGAGTTTTCATTCAAATATATATAGTTATGTTGCCCATGATTGCATTATTGGGGATTATGTAACATTTGCACCTAATGTAATGTGTAACGGTAATGTTCATATAAAGGATCATGCTTATATTGGTACTGGTGCAATTATTAAACAAGGTTCCCCCAGTAAACCTTTAATTATTGGTGAAGGTGCAGTTGTCGGTATGGGGTCTGTTGTAACCAAAAATGTGAAGGCTGGGGATGTAGTTTTTGGAGTGCCAGCTAAGTCGATTAAGAGAACCTCAAAATGACTCAAGAAATAAAACTGGGAGTCCCGTTTCACGATATTAAAATCGGGATGTCAACTTCTTACTCTCAGACAATAACTGACGCAGATGTAAAGAATTTTGCCGGATTATCTGGCGATCATAATCCCGTTCATGTTGACGATCATTTTGCTGAAGAGTCACGTTTCAAAAAACGTATTGCTCATGGGTTGATCTCGGGTAGCTTTTTTTCAGCTTTATTTGGTACTAGGCTTCCGGGCCCTGGTTGTGTGTATGTTGCTCAGTCTTTTAATTTTAAGCGCGCTGTTTATTTAGGTGATACTGTTACAGCAACAGCAACGGTTACGAAAATTGACGAGAAAAAGCGTCGAGTCTTTTTTGATACCGTTTGTAAAGTGAGAAATAAGACAGTTATCGATGGTGTTGCAGAGCTTTATGTTCCTTAGAGAGATATAAAATGTTAAATACTCCTTTTTCCCCATGGCCTTCCTTCACTCAAGAAGAAGCGAATGCTGTTAATAAGGTTTTACTTTCAAATAAAGTAAACTATTGGACGGGTCAAGAAGGGCGTGAATTCGAAAAAGAGTTTGCGGCTTGGGTTGGCTGTGAATACGCAGTAGCTTTGGGTAACGGCACGCTAGCGTTAGATGTCGCATTGAAGGCATTTGGGGTTGGTCAGGGTGATGAGGTGATCACCACATCACGTACTTTTCTAGCTTCTGCTTCGTCTATTGTCACTGCAGGTGCGACACCTGTTTTTGCAGATGTTGATCTGAACAGCCAAAATATTACTGCTGAATCGATACAAGCGGTACTTACGCCAAAAACCAAGGTTGTGATTGTTGTTCATCTTGCAGGTATGCCTGCAGAGATGGATGCAATCATGACTCTCTCTGAAAAGCATGGCTTTAAGGTTATTGAAGATTGTGCTCAGGCGCATGGTGCGAAATACAAAGGTCGCAGTGTCGGTACGATTGGTCATATTGGTGCTTGGTCTTTCTGTCAAGATAAAATCATGACCACGGGCGGTGAAGGTGGCATGGTAACCACTAACGACAAAGATCTGTGGTCGTTTATGTGGTCTTATAAGGATCATGGTAAAAGCTATGATGCTATTTACAACCGCGAGCACCCACCGGGTTTCCGTTGGCTTCATGAAAGCTTTGGTACCAATTGGCGCATGACAGAAATGCAAGCGGTTATTGGTCGTATCCAAATTCAACGCATGGCTGAATGGACGCAAAAGCGTCAAGCAAACGCAGCTGTGATTGAAGCAGCTATTTCTGATCTGCCAATTATTCGTAGTGTGGATATTACTGAACACATTGAACATGCCGAATATAAGCATTATATGTTTATCCGCCCTGAACATTTAAAGCCAGGTTGGACTCGCGATAAAATTGTCGATGCGATTGTTGAGCAAGGTGTGCCTGCATACCAAGGCAGTTGTTCTGAAGTTTACCGAGAAAAAGCATTTGATGGCACAAACTTCAGGCCAGAAATACCATTAAAGAACGCAGTTGAGTTAGGTGAAACCAGCTTAATGTTTTTAGTACATCCAACCTTAACGCAGGATGAGATTGAGAAAACGGCGGAAGTACTTCGTGCTGTTTTACTAGAAGCTCAAATCTAATCAAATATTATGATAGGGAGGGTTAGAGCTTTCCCTAATTATTTTCATATCAAATTTTTAATTATACAAATTACAACGTCAGCGAAGAAAAAATAAAATGAAAATTGCAATTGCTGGTACCGGCTATGTAGGCTTATCAAATGCGATGTTACTGGCCCAACATCACGATGTTGTCGCGGTTGATATTATCGA
This sequence comes from Vibrio sp. 1F255, assembly GCF_041439145.1. NCBI lineage: Bacteria > Pseudomonadati > Pseudomonadota > Gammaproteobacteria > Vibrionales > Vibrionaceae > Vibrio > Vibrio sp. 1F255. Next base: position 8,928 of record NZ_JBGONQ010000036.1, read on the forward strand.
AGAGAAAGTAAGATTACTTAACGATAAATTATCTCCAATCGTTGATACGGAAATTGAAGACTTCTTGGCTAATAAACCATTAAACTTCACCGCGACACTCGATAAAGAGTTGGCTTATTCCAATGCAGAATACGTCATCATAGCGACACCGACTGACTACGATGTTGAAACGAATTACTTCAATACCTCATCGGTTGAAGCCGTGATTAAAGATGTGATGGCGATTAACCCAAGTGCGGTGATGGTAATTAAATCGACTGTACCAGTGGGTTATACCGCGCGTATTAAACAAGAGCTAGACTGTGAAAATCTCATGTTTTCTCCTGAGTTTCTACGTGAAGGTAAGGCCTTATACGACAACTTGCATCCATCACGTATTGTCGTGGGTGAACGTTCTGAACGCGCACAAGTTTTTGCGAACTTGTTGTTAGAAGGGGCGGTTAAAAAAGACGTTGAAATCCTGTATACCGATTCAACCGAAGCCGAAGCGGTAAAGCTGTTCTCTAACACTTACTTAGCGCTTCGTGTTGCTTACTTTAATGAGCTAGACACGTATGCCGAATCACATGGGTTAGACACGCGTCAAATCATTGATGGCGTTTGTTTAGACCCGCGTATTGGTTCACACTACAACAACCCTTCATTTGGTTACGGTGGTTACTGTTTACCAAAAGATACCAAGCAGCTGCGTGCGAACTACTCAGATGTACCAAATAACATTATTGGTGCTATTGTTGATTCGAATACCACACGTAAAGATTTTATCGCTGATTCCATCATCAAACGTAATCCAACGCGTGTTGGTATCTACCGTTTAGTTATGAAATCGGGCTCTGATAACTTCCGTGCTTCAAGTATTCAAGGCATCATGAAACGCTTGAAAGCAAAAGGTATTGAAGTGGTGGTGTTTGAACCGGAGCTTAAAGAGAAAGAGTTTTTTCGTTCACTGGTGTTAACCGATTTCGAACAGTTTAAATCAAGCTGTGATGTGATTGTTTCCAACCGTATGGCCCAAGAGTTGGCGGATGTGAAAGATAAAGTGTACACGCGCGATTTATTTGGCTCTGACTAAGGACTAAATAACATGAGTTTGGTAACGGCGGTTGTTTTATAAATTCTGTTCTCCATTAATTATTAATGGCTTTACTAGATTTTTCGTATTAAACATCAAACAGAAACTCGTGTAAGTTTCTTTCTTAATTATTCACAACCCCTTAATAGATCGAACTGGGGCACTAATATCAATAACAAATTAAAGCGCGAATTAAATGTTCGGGTTATCTTTTGCAAGTTCTATTTGCGAATTTAAAGAATGTTCAACACATCCACTTATGCAGTTTTTGTGGTTTATTAAATACTCATAAATAAGAATAAACTTATGCAACGTCTAAACTTTATATGGCACCTTTCTCGTTTTAAAAAGCGGGTTATCAGTGTTTCTATTGATTCTTTACTCATTATATTTGCTCTGCACATTGCGTTGTGGACAAGGCTAGGCGATTTCCAATTTTTGAATGATGGCGATAATTTATTACTGACAGGCTTAACAGTAATAATGACGGTGCTTATATTTACAAAAATTGGGCTTTATCGAGCAGTACTTAGGTATCTCACCTTTCAAGCGCTGTTTGTGGTAACGGCAGGCGCAATATTGTCGGCAATCTCTTTGGCTCTGTTTGCGTATTACCTGCAAGAACCAGTCCCTCGTACGGTGCCTATTATTTACGGTGCTTATTTAGCTTTGTTATGTGGCGGCTCTCGTTTGGTGGTTCGCAATCTTGTCGCGACGACGTCGAAAGATTCACGTCAAGAAGTATTAATTTACGGTGCGGGCTCAGGCGGCCGACAGTTGGCTGTCGCGTTAAGAGCGTCTGAAAACTATCGAGTACGCGCGTTCATTGATGAAGATAAAACGCTCACCAATACGATGATTTTGGGTTTGCCCGTTATTGTATTAGACAAAGCGGAAAGGTTGATTGAGAAGCACGATGTTTCTAAAATCTTGCTCGCGATCCCAAGCGCTTCTCGCGCTCGCCGTAAGCAAGTATTGGATTTGCTGGCGCAGCTGCCCGTTGAGATTCAAACCGTTCCTGAAATGGCGGATATTGTGTCAGGTAAAGCAAAAATTGATGAGCTTACCGATGTACCTATCGAAGATTTGCTCGGTCGTGATGCAGTTGCACCTCAGCAAGCTCTGATGGAAGCCAACATCAAAGGCAAAGTGGTGATGGTGACCGGTGCTGGCGGCTCTATTGGTTCTGAACTTTGTCGTCAGATCCTTAAACAACAACCTAAAACATTAGTGTTGTTTGAAGTGTCTGAATTTGGCTTGTACCAAATTGATCGTGAGCTTTCTTTAGTTAAAGAAACCAAAGGTTACGATGTTGAAATCGTGCCTTTACTAGGTTCCGTTCAGCGCTCACATCGCTTATTGACCTCAATGCAGTCTTTTGGTGTCCAAACGGTTTATCATGCCGCGGCTTATAAACACGTTCCTCTTGTCGAGTACAACGTGGTAGAAGGTGTGCGTAATAATGTTTACGGCACTTACTATACGGCTAAAGCCGCTATTGAAGCGGGTGTTGAGTCTTTCGTGCTTATCTCGACAGACAAAGCGGTACGCCCAACTAACGTGATGGGCACCACCAAGCGTATGGCGGAATTAGGCCTGCAAGCTTTAGCTGAGCAAGAGAACCAAAAAGAGCACGGCACACGTTTCTGTATGGTTCGTTTTGGCAATGTACTTGGCTCGTCTGGCTCGGTTATTCCTCTGTTTAAAAGGCAGATTAAAGCCGGTGGCCCACTTACTGTTACCCACCGCGATATTACCCGTTTCTTTATGACCATTCCTGAAGCGGCGCAATTGGTGATTCAGGCGGGCGCTATGGGTAAAGGCGGTGATGTGTTTGTTCTTGATATGGGCGAATCGGTCAAAATCACAGACCTTGCAGCAAACTTGATTAATCTTTCAGGGCTGTCTGTTAAGAATGAGGAGAACCCTCATGGTGATATTGAAATCCAATTCTCTGGCCTGCGCCCTGGTGAGAAGCTCTATGAAGAGTTATTGATTGGCGATAACGTATCCCCAACCGCTCATGAGCGAATCATGACCGCGCAAGAAGTGTTCTTACCGATTAATGAATATGACACGCTACTTGAATCTTTGGATTTTGCTTGTCATAACCTACAACATGATGCGATTCGCCAGCTTCTTCTCGATGCACCAACCGGGTTTAAGCCGACAGATGGGGTAGGGGATTTGGTTTGGAATGCTGCTCAGAACCAAGAAGAGCTCCTTCTAGAGCCTAGAGCCTAGAGCCTAGAACCGATATTGGGTTCGGTTATTTGAATTATGACCTTCCGTTAGCGTGTTTTTTACACAATTCTTTCGAAGGTGTTCTGTTTATTGTCCATAATTACTATGAGCTTTAATAGCGATATGAGGCAGTAATCATGATAATAGATATTTCATCTAATCAAGAAATTGAAGAAAGCTTGGATCAAATATTGTGGGATGATTTTAGCTTTCAATATGTTACCAACAAAACCACAGTGATAGAGCAACCAGCGGTGCATGATCTAAAGTCACAGGACGATGATGAAGAGCATGACACTGAAATTAATCTTCTAAACTGAAGAGCCGTGAGGCTACCGTTGTTCCGCTTTTTCAATATGGATGGTGGGGATATAAGTATTCATATCCCTACTTTACTCCCTCCTAAAATGACGCTTTTTTTCACATTCGATCATCCTACCTGCGCCCTTTCTTGATCTTCCACTACAGTTTTGACTGTAAACTGTAGTAAAATTACGCTAATTTGTTTTTATACCGATTTATTTTGAATTGAACGAGGTCAGTCCTATGTCAGCTAAGAAGCCAATGGCTCTAGTGATCCTTGACGGTTACGGTTACCGTGAAGACAACCAAGACAACGCTATCGCGAACGCTAAGACTCCAGTTTTAGACGGTCTTATTGCTAACCAACCTAACACGCTAATCTCGGCTTCTGGCTTAGATGTAGGCCTACCTGATGGCCAAATGGGTAACTCTGAAGTGGGTCACACCAACATTGGTGCGGGTCGCGTGGTATACCAAGATCTTACTCGTATTACTAAGTCAATTTCAGATGGTGAGTTCGGCCAAACTGAAACGCTAGTGAACGCTATCGATAAAGCGGTGAAAGCTGAGAAAGCGGTTCACATCATGGGCCTTATGTCTCCAGGTGGCGTTCACTCTCATGAAGATCACATCTACGCAGCGGTTGAAATGGCAGCAGAACGTGGCGCAGAGAAAATCTACCTACACGCATTCCTAGACGGCCGTGATACGCCGCCACGTAGCGCTGAAAATACACTAGCACGCTTCCAAGAACTGTTCGCTAAGCTAGGTAAAGGCCGTGTGGCTTCGCTTATTGGTCGTTACTACGCAATGGACCGTGATAACAACTGGGATCGCGTTCAAGAGTCTTACGACCTGCTGACTCAAGCAAAAGCAGAGTTCACATTCGACACTGCTGTGGCTGGCCTAGAAGCGGCTTACGCTCGTGACGAAAACGATGAGTTCGTTAAAGCGACTGAAATCAAAGCGGAAGGCGAAGAGTCTGCCGCTATCGTTGATGGCGATGCGGTTATTTTCATGAACTACCGTGCTGACCGTGCTCGTGAAATTACACGTGCATTCGTTCCTGATTTCGACGGTTTTGCTCGTAACGTATTCCCAGCGATCGATTTCGTTATGCTGACTCAATACGCAGCAGACATCCCGCTTCTATGTGCATTCCCACCGGCTTCTCTAGAGAACACTTACGGTGAATGGCTATCGAAGGAAGGTAAAACGCAGCTACGTATCTCTGAAACAGAGAAATACGCGCACGTTACTTTCTTCTTCAATGGCGGTATCGAAGACGAGTTCGAAGGTGAAGAGCGTCAACTTGTTGCTTCTCCAAAAGTAGCAACTTACGACCTACAGCCAGAAATGAGCGCACCAGAGCTAACTGAAAAGTTAGTTGCAGCGATCAAAGGCGGCAAATACGACGCGATCGTGTGTAACTTCCCTAACTGTGACATGGTTGGCCACACTGGCGTTTATGATGCAGCGGTTAAAGCGGTAGAGTCGCTAGACGAATGTCTTGGTAAAGTGGTTGAAGCAATCAAAGAAGCTGACGGCCAACTGCTTATCACTGCAGACCACGGTAACGCAGAAATGATGGTTAACCCAGAAACGGGCGGCATCCACACGGCGCACACTAACCTACCAGTGCCACTTATCTACGTGGGCAGCAAAGACGTTGAGTTCAAAGAGGGCGGTAAGCTGTCTGACTTAGCACCAACGATGCTTTCTCTATCTGGTATCGCAATCCCGGCAGAAATGTCAGGTGATGTGATCGTTAAATAGTCAGTAGTTAAATAGTTGTTTGGCTCAGCGGCTCACGTTGAGCTTTAACGATTTTGAAAGCCCGCACTTCAAAGTGCGGGCTTTTTTATAGATGTGAGATACGAGTAAGCGAGATGAGAAGAGCTTAAGAACGGATGCGTGATGTGAGATACGGGTAAACGAGTAGCGAAGAGCTTAAGGACAGGTATTGGGTAAGAAAAACATGCAGGGGAGAACATAAGGGCACGACCTTAAACAAAAGACGAAAAGAACAGTCTTGATGAATATCGAAAGAGTGACATTGCTTGAATGATTAGGTAGCTTAAGGCTCATACTATACTTATCTTTTACCTTATCTCTAGGCTGTTTATATGAACTCAAACCCAGACCGTTGGAAGCAACGACTGCAAAACTTAATGAAAGCGCAGCAAAGGCTTGAGAGAGCGTGCTCACAAGATAGCTACAATGAGTTAGAGCTCGCTGGGTTAGTACAAACTTTTGAATTTTCTTTCGAACTGACATGGAAGACCCTTAAAGACTTACTTGAGTTTGAAGGGTTTGATGTGGCTTCGCCGAGGAGCGTTTTTCGTACGGCCTTAGAAGCTAAGCACCTGTCTTCGGAGCAGTGTGAGATTATGCTTGAAGCACTCATAAAACGAAATTTATTGTCCCACACCTATGATGAGGAAAATGTCCTTGAAGCTCAGTCACTGATCTTAGAGTCATTTTCACCAGTGATAGGGCAAGTCACACTCTATTTAAAGCTTAAATGTGATCAAGAGGGTCAATGCGAACAAGAGGTTAAATGTGATCGATAGTTATTTGGTTAAACCAGACTCGGTCGGCCTTAAGCCTCATCAGTATCAGCTGATTGAGGATATTGTTTTGAGTCATGCTTTAGTCATTCATGCCTGGGTATTCGGTTCTAGAGCCCTTGGAACTTATAAAGATAACTCCGACATCGATATTGTTATCGAGGGGCATGGGATTTCGTTAAGTGTCGTCGCAGGCTTGCAAGATCGTTTAGAACAGTCGTCGCTTCCATTCAAGGTTGACTTGCTCGTTAAGCATAGAATTACATCAAGCGAGTTACTTGCCCATATTGACACTTATGGGATTAAACTAAAGTAACCGAACGTATTATTATCAGCGTAACGGTGATGTTGATTCTTGAACCGATTGTTTACGTTTTGCCAGTTTATCTCGAATCTGAGTACCTGAATTGACTCGGTCATGTTTTTTATCATCAATAGAAAACGATAATAGTTTCATTAGCGCTATAGCTCCATCTCTACGCTTTCGATCTTCATAAGATTCAATCGTATCAGTGGACATTACCATCACCTCTTTGTATGAAATTTTAAATATAGACTATATGTTGTCTGGTGATAATGGCGCTTCTTGATGGCGAAATTTTATATTATTGATCTAGTGAGATAAGGTTTACTTCTTTTTATTTAAGATCGAACGCTCAAAATCTAACAACCACTCTTTGCGATTCATACCGCCGGTGTAGCCGGTTAATGTTCCATTCGCGCCGATGACTCTATGGCAAGGCACAACAATACTAAATGGGTTCTTGCCATTTGCACCACCCACAGCTCTTACTGCTTTTGGGTTGTCCATTCTCTTTGCTTGTTCACCGTAACTGATGGTTTCGCCATAAGGAATGGTTGTTAAAGCTTGCCAAGCTACTTTTTGAAAGTCAGTGCCTTTTATCGCTCTTAATGGCAAATCGAATTCTATTCGATGACCTGCGAAGTACTCATCTAACTGTTTCGCTGCCAGTTGGCAAAGGTCATCTGGGTTGCTAATCATTAGCTCTTCGTGATTTACATGGTCAATTTCAATAAGCGACACACCATTGCTAACAATGATCATCTTGCCAATTGGTGCGTCATAGAACATTTTGTAAGTGGTGTCTTCCATGTCATCTTCCTTTTTTTAGTCTTTTTCTGCTCTCAAGCTCTTCGAATCTCGTAACTGCTCTTAAGCTCTTAAATCTTTTCGCATCCCGGTTACTCGCATCTCGTATCTGCTCTTATATCTTTTCGTATCCCGCATCTGCTTTACCCCTTACACGAAGCGCAAACAAGTACCCTGAAATACCGCCGACAATGTTCCCCAAGGCTAAGCCGATAAACAGCCCTTCTACGCCGTCGATTTGGCTGCCTATCCACGCAAAGGGTAAGGTAAACACAAACAGACGCATGAAGCTCCATTGGAAGGCTTTAAGTGGTTGGTGCATGGCGTTCATCCCACTGATCAGCATCATCACAATGCCTTGGAATCCATAGCTAAAGGGCACGACTAACAGGTAATGCCACAATATGCCTCGGACGGATTCTTCTTGAGAGAACAGGGCAGCCAAAGGAATGCTCAACGGCACCATCATTAAGAAAATCAAACCTTGGAACATCACAGCAAAACGCATACTCAGAAACAGTGCCTTAAAACTGCGTTGTGGGTTGTTTGCGCCAAAGTTCTGCGCCATGAAAGGCGTAAGCGCCGAAGTAAGAGACATCAACACAATGATAAGAATGGACTCGATACGTTGCGCTGCGCCATACGCCGCCACGGCTTCAGTCCCTTGTTTGGCCAGCATCATCATGATGATAGCGCCGGCAAGTGGGTTCAGAGCGTTAGACAAAGCCGCTGGGGTGCCTATTTTTAAGATCTGTCGCCAGTCACTGACGATGTTTGTCAGCTTAGGCGGCGCAAGCAGTTTTTCTCGCACCATCAATACGTAGAGTGAGCCACACAACGCACCAAACCAACTGAAACCACTGGCAATCGCAGCGCCTTGAATCCCCAGTTCAGGAAAAGGCCCATACCCGAAGATGAGTAGCGGATCTAAAACGCCATTGATAAGGCCAGCCAGTAGCATGATCTTGGCGGGTGTTTTCGTATCACCGGTCGCTCGAATCGCGCTGTTGCCTGCCATGGGGATGACCAACAATGGGATCGCGAGATACCACACCGACATGTATTCCGATATCAGCGGCAACAACTCTTGCTTTGCTCCTAGCAGGGTAAACATAGGTTCTAAGGCGATAATACCTAATGTAGACGCGCAGCAGACCAGAAGTAGCGCGAGTAATAATCCATGGCAGGTAAAGCGTGCTGCATTTTGTGCGCTGCCTTGGCCAAGCAATCGACCGATACATGTCGATAAGCCAATACCAATCCCCATGGTGATGCAGTTGATGGCAAAGGTGACTGGAAAGGTAAAACTCACCGCGGCTAAGGCTTGGGTGCCAAGCAATGAGATGAAGAAAGTATCGACGAGGTTAAACATCAAGATCGCCACCATACCGAATATGGTCGGTATGGTCATGGTACGCAATGTACTCTCAATTGGGGCAGTTAATAGCCCGTGCTTATCTTGCATGCAAAACGCCGATAGAAACCAAAAGCGTAGGATAAACAGATGCGAGATACGAGTAAACGAAAAGCAGGGAAAGATGAGGGGTGAGAATCTGCACTTTAGCTCACAATTTTTTCGTTCCCCCCTTGGGATCTTTCACATCGCCCCCAACATATTGTTTGACCCACGCTAATCGTGGCAACTATCAAAATTTAAATGGAAATTATCAGGAGATAAGACCGATGAATATCCGTCCTCTACATGACCGAGTTATCGTTGAGCGCCAAGAAGTTGAATCTAAATCTGCTGGTGGCATCGTTCTAACTGGTTCTGCCGCAGAAAAATCGACTCGCGGTATCATTCTAGCTGTTGGCAAAGGCCGCATTCTAGAAAACGGTTCAGTGCAACCGTTGGACGTAAAAGTTGGCGATACCGTTATCTTTGCTGAAGGTTACGGCACGAAAACTGAAAAAATCGACGGCAAAGAAGTTCTGATTATGTCTGAAAACGACATCATGGCGATCGTCGAGTAATCTATTTTTCATTTAACTCTCAGTAAAAGTTATCAGAGCCAGTATTGGATGATTCATATCGTCATTCCAGAAATGAGGAACGAATTATCTGGAATCTAAACAGAGTGCGATTTGAGTAGATTCTGAATCACGTTCGTCCCTCACTGTTCAGAATGACGCGATAACGCTGAGACGCCCCGAAACAAAGAATTTGAAAGGAAATTAAGATGGCTGCTAAAGACGTTAAATTTGGTAATGACGCACGTATTAAAATGCTAGAAGGTGTAAACGTTCTGGCTGACGCAGTAAAAGTAACGCTAGGTCCTAAAGGCCGTAACGTTGTTCTAGACAAATCATTTGGCGCACCAACGATCACTAAAGATGGTGTTTCAGTTGCACGTGAAATCGAACTTGAAGACAAGTTCCAAAACATGGGCGCGCAAATGGTTAAAGAAGTGGCTTCGCAAGCGAATGACGCGGCGGGTGACGGTACGACTACAGCAACAGTTCTTGCTCAAGCAATCATCACTGAAGGCTTAAAAGCCGTTGCTGCTGGCATGAATCCAATGGATCTTAAGCGCGGTATCGACAAAGCAGTTATCGCTGCAGTTGAAGAGCTAAAAGGCCTTTCTGTTCCATGCGCAGATACAAAAGCTATCGCGCAAGTAGGTACTATCTCTGCGAACTCTGATTCGACAGTAGGTAACATCATTGCTGAAGCGATGGAAAAAGTAGGTCGTGATGGCGTAATCACGGTTGAAGAAGGTCAGGCTCTACAAGACGAGCTAGACGTAGTTGAAGGTATGCAGTTCGACCGTGGTTACCTATCTCCTTACTTCATCAACAACCAAGAAGCGGGTTCTGTTGATCTAGAAAGCCCATTCATTCTTCTTATCGACAAGAAAGTTTCGAACATCCGTGAACTTCTTCCGACTCTAGAAGCAGTTGCTAAGGCATCTCGTCCACTTCTTATCATCGCTGAAGATGTAGAAGGCGAAGCGCTTGCAACTCTAGTTGTGAACAACATGCGTGGCATCGTTAAAGTGGCTGCTGTTAAAGCGCCTGGTTTCGGTGACCGTCGTAAGTCTATGCTGCAAGACATCGCTATCCTAACTGGCGGTACGGTTATCTCTGAAGAGATCGGCCTAGACCTAGAGAAAGTAACGCTAGAAGACCTAGGTCAAGCTAAGCGTGTAACTATCACTAAAGAAAACTCAACCATCATCGATGGCGCGGGCGAAGAAACAATGATCCAAGGTCGTGTTTCTCAAATCCGTCAACAAATCGAAGATGCAACGTCTGACTACGACAAAGAGAAACTTCAAGAGCGCGTAGCTAAGCTAGCTGGCGGTGTTGCAGTAATCAAAGTGGGCGCTGCAACTGAAGTTGAGATGAAAGAGAAGAAAGACCGCGTTGAAGATGCACTTCACGCAACTCGCGCTGCCGTTGAAGAAGGTGTGGTTGCTGGTGGTGGTGTTGCACTTATCCGCGCTGCATCTAAAGTTGCTGGCCTTGAAGGCGACAACGAAGAGCAAAACGTCGGTATCCGTGTTGCACTACGTGCAATGGAAGCGCCTATCCGTCAAATCACTAAGAACGCAGGTGATGAAGAATCTGTTGTTGCTAACAACGTTCGTGCTGGCGAAGGTAACTACGGTTACAACGCGGCGACTGGCGAATACGGCGACATGATTGCAATGGGTATCCTAGATCCAACTAAGGTAACTCGCTCTGCACTTCAGTTCGCAGCGTCAGTTGCTGGTCTTATGATCACAACAGAAGCGATGATCACTGATAAGCCACAAGATTCTGGCCCTGCAATGCCTGATATGGGTGGCATGGGCGGTATGGGTGGCATGGGCGGCATGATGTAATCATCCCCCTTTCTCTATAGCAGAGAAAGTCACACATAAGCTTTAGAAAACGGAGACTTCGGTCTCCGTTTTTTTGCTCTTAAGCCTTATTTATTCGCATCCCGTATCTGTATTTCAGCTTCACCATCACCCTTTTCCCCAAAGCTCCTTGGTCAGCCTGCCTTGTGCGTAAACTGTTGTTCATCAATTTTTTGCAGCATCATGTCACGCTTAAATGGTTTTGGAAGATAATCGTTCATTCCACACTCGAAGCAACGTTTAATATCATCATCGAGCACGGATGCCGTTAAAGCGAGGATATGTGTTGCCTGAAGTTGCAGGTTTTCTTCATAGCGCCTGATTCGCTCTGTTGCCTCAAAGCCATCTACATTCGGCATCATGCAGTCCATCAAGATAAGGCCGATGTCTTGATGATGCCCTTTATATAAATCAATCGCTTCTTGTCCATCATTGGCAACCCAATATTCAATCCCTAACTTATCTAAATTGATACATACCACCTTCTGGTTTACGCGGTTATCTTCAACTACGAGGACTTTTTGACGTACAGTCGCTTCTATCGGCTCAGGTTGATGTTGAGGGGGTTGTGGCTGTGACCTTTCAAGCACGGAGTTCAACATGCTACTTAAGCGGGAACCGAGCATAGGAAGAGTCACATAGCCTGAGATAAAATGACACTCACTCATAGGATCACTAAGATTATCTTTCACTATGATGATTTTCACCTCTGGTGCTAAGCGATGCAGTGTTTTGGCTTGGTTAATATCTTCCATCAAAGCGATCTCTGGGAGGTCAGTTGCCGCCAAGTTTGTTTCGATTGATTTTAGTTGTGGTGAGTAACCAAGGCGGAACAAGTCATCGAGTAAAAGTTTCGATGGCGCATCTGAATAATAGACAACGGTTTGTTTACGATTTTTATGTTCAGAATGATCTGATGGCACTACGGTTAATTGGAAATGAAAGCAACTGCCCACGTCTTTCTCTGACTCAACGTTTATCGAGCCTCCCATCATTTCCACCATACGTGACGAAATACTAAGCCCTAATCCGGTCCCCGCAATATTGGAGGTGATGTTGGTATCTTCTTGGCAAAACGCTTTGAAAATGTGCTCTTGTTGGTCTGCTGCGATACCAATACCCGTATCTCGAACAGAAAACTCGACCACACACTCTGTTTCCAATGATGGAAGCCGTTTAGCGGTGAATACGATAGAGCCTTGTTCTGTAAATTTGATCGCATTTGAGGCTAAATTCATCAACACTTGGCGAATTTTATTCCCATCAACATGAATGTACTCTGGGAGCTCGCCATCAATTTCAACTTCCAACTTAATCTGCTTTTGATAAGCTTTAGAAGAAATCAGAGTCACGCTATCAAACAGCAGCTCTCTTAAGTCTGTCGTATGTGGATTAATTTCCAGTTTACCCGATTCAATTTTGGACAGATCGAGAACATCGTTGATCAACATAAGTAAGGTTTGAGAAGAGGTATAGATAGTCCCAAGGCAGTCTTTCTGTTCTGCGGATAGTTTGGTTTCTGCCAGTATTTCTGACATACCAATCACGCCATTAAGCGGTGTCCGTATCTCATGAGACATATTGGCAAGAAAGGCACTTTTTGCGCGGTTTGCTTGTCGTGCTTTCTCTTGTGAAACAATCAATTGAGTTTCAAGTTGACTGGCACGCCACACAACATAAAGCAGCACCAGTAACGTCACCCCTCCTAATGCGGCTGTCGATAAGTAGCTGTACGACTTTATCTGCGTCAGGCTCTCTGCGATCTGCTTGGGTGTTTCGGTGAAAAGTAAGTTGAGCTCATCTTCAACATGATAAATACTGCTGGTGAGTTCTCCTTTGAGGCCGCTATCAGAGCTGTACCCGACACTCTTTAACCCTCGCTGCAATCGCCAAAAGTGGCGTTTAAAATTATTAAACGAAGCTAATGCACTGATCGTTCGGGAATTCTGTTCTATTTCATCTTGGATTTTGAACAATGAATCGACAATCTTATCTAATGTTGTCTGATCAAAATCGGTAAAGAACTGATACATGAGATCTTGTGTTTCTAAAGTCAATTCTTCAAGCTGCACATTATTGGATTCATGTACGAAGCGCTCAAGTGTCAACGCTGCATTTTTTAGTTTCTCAATGAGCCCAATTTGGTCCCTCTTGCCATGTATGCTGACTAACTCAAGGGCTAATAATGTAAAGGCGGTGTGGTACTCGTCGAGATACTCGACAACTTTGGCATAATTAAAAGAAATATTGAGGTCGCTTCGTACGATTTTCCCATCGATCTCAGCCAGCTTTTCGATCAGCTGACTTCGCTTTATATTGAGTTGTTCTTGAATCTCTGGTTGCCTTGTGGAAACAAACTGCTGCTCTTGTCGTCTGACAGAGAGCATAACGCTATAAGCTTCAGAAAGACTGAGCTGGAGATTAATCATGTCCTGCTCTTTGTTCTTCAGAGCATGGCTAACATAGATATAGAGGCCTAAAAATAACACGATAGCCAAAAAACCACGCGAAATAATCGCTTTAATGGTCTGTTTATTCGTAGGTTCCTTAATCATGCTATTCCCACTGTTTCATATCGTTCTATTCCTATATTAGAATTTAGTTTATTTTCAGAATTTTACGAACATTAGTTTTTGAATACCTGAGGTCTGTTGAGCTTTTATCAATAAATTTTTTAGGATGACATCGCTTTAGATGCGGCAATAAGTGTGTGGGCTATAAGCTTGTGAAACATGTTGATTTTCTCGCCTAGATTTTTGTTTGGAATAATAAGCGTTAGAGCGGAGGTTTCGGTCTCTGTTTTTTTTGCTTTTCGCATCTCGTTCACTCGAATCCCGCACCTGCTCTTAACCATTGCTCTTTATGATTTAGCGGCTTATATTCAACAGTACAGTTATTACATTGATTTAACATGGGTAGCTGTTGAATAAAGGACAATAAATGCTTGATTAAAAATGGATTAATCAAGTGAACAATAAGTCAGTGGAGACTCCCCAATGAAAAAACTACTTTCAGTACTTGCTGTGTCGGCAGCAGTAATGGCACCGGCGGCATTTGCTTCTTCGCCTGTTATGTTTTCAACGATCAATGGCTTCAACGCACCTGACTCAGATGCTGTTGGCGGTGTGCGCTTGGCTTTACTTCACGGACAAGTGAACGACCTTAAAGGTCTTGATCTTGCTGTTGTTGGTATGTCTGAGACGCAAACGACCACAGGTGTGAACCTGGGTATTTTGGGTGCATCAAAAGTGAACCAAGAAATGACCGGTGCATCTCTAGGTTTCTTCAACTGGAACACGGGTAAAACAACGGGTGTTAACCTTGGTGCTGTGAACATTACTAATGATGTGAAAGGCGCGAACGTGAGTTTCGTCAACTACTCAGAAGGTAACACTATGGTTGATGTTGGCGCTGCGAACCTTTCAGAAGTGTCTACGGTTCAGGTTGGTATCTTCAACAAAACCAACAAAATCGAAGGCGTACAAGTTGGTCTGATCAACTGTGCTGACAACGGTTTCTTCCCGTGCTTCCCGATTGTAAACTTTGCTAAATAACGCTGTCGTTTAGCCTTTGGTTCTCCCATTGGCGAGCAACGTTCAGTTAGTGCATTAGCTTTTAAGCGCTAAGCCTATCAACGCCTAAACCCTTGTTTGGGCGTTATTACATTCAATTCTACTTCCACGATAAACTTCTCAAATTACCCAATAAGCATGTTGTTTTATATTTGTTGTTGCGATGTTTGAATTTATAGGTACAATGTGCGATAAATTCCCAATGATGATTTATATGCTTTGATTAACCACCATACCGTCGATTTTAAAAAGGCTTTCTTAGGCCTGACCGCCAGTTTTTTAGTAGTTTTGAGCTTGTTGCTCGTTGATTCAGCGGAAGAATCAGATAAACAGTATGGAATGGAAAACCAAGGCGTAACACGCTCTTTAGCGGAGCTCACACAGATCATAAATGCGCTTGAGTACAACATCACTGCGCTTTATCCACTGCATGGAGATACCTACGTATTCTCGCATGACAAAAAGATCGAGGGTGAGACGTGTTACTTCACCAGTGAGGAGCAACATGCCCCTCGTTTTGATTTTATGTTCTCTGGCCCTCGCGAGATGTGCAACCCGGAATCGGACCTTTATACCGAAGCGGGTAAGCGCCTGTTCATCGCGCCGACCATGGCTTATTTTGCCAATACCATTGATACCATCTCTGCGATTTATTTCATTTCAAAAGAGAAATTCATTATCTCTTCGCCTTCTGATTTTGCCAGTTACATTAAGGGCGACACCTTTGATTCGGTTGTGAATAGCAGGCCTTATTGGGTGAACACGATTCGCTTTGGCTTAGCTCAAGGGCAAGACCAAGTGGTGTATACCAGCCAATATGATGATTACTTAACAGGTCAGAAAGTGGTGACCTTAACCAAAGGAATCTACGTTAATGGTGAGTTTAAAGGGGTGTTGGGTGTCGATGGTTATGTCTCGAACCTAGTATCGAACCCTACCCATGGCTATAAAGTCACCAGTACTCGAGGCGCAAACAAATACGGGTTTATGGATTTTACGTATTCCAAGCCTCTGTATGTTGATGACATTAACACCCAGCTATATCTGAGTATTGAAGAAGATAAGAGCGAGCACTTTCTGCATGTATTGGAGATGGAGAAGATTCAGCTTTCGATACTGTTGGTTTTGTATCTGCTCTCGGTTTTATGGCTATGGCGCTTCTATACAAGACAAGAGCACCAGCGTTTAAATGAGCTAGCAATGCGCGACCCATTAACGGGCTTGCTGAATCGACGTGGTTTTGAGGCTCGATTACTGGCGCAAGATGAAGAGCCGATTATTGGTGTTGGCGTGTTTGATATCGATGATTTCAAAGTCGTTAATGATCAGCATGGCCATAAAGTGGGGGACGAGGTGATTTGCCATGTTGCTCGGTTGATGCTGAACAGCGTTAGACAGCAAGATATCGTGGCTCGATTTGGTGGCGAAGAGTTTGTTGTCGCGATTACGGGTGAATCGTCTGAGTTGCTTTCATCGATCTTTGAGCGAATTCAAAACGACATTAGCCTACAGAGTTATCGATGCCCTACGGGTGACAAGATTAGTATCTCAGTGTCTGGTGGCGCGACGCTTTACTCTTTGTATAAGTTCGACAGCGTAGGGCACTTGTGGGAAAACCAGAGTATTCGTTCGTCTGATGAGCAGCTCTATAAGGCAAAGGCTGCGGGTAAGAATCAGGTGTGTATTCAGGTGTATTAATTAGTTGGATACACAAAGGCCTAGTCGTGTGACTAGGCCTTTTTAATGTCTGTTTCAGGTTGAGGTTACTTCTTCACGCGGCCTTTTCTCATCCACTTCTGATGCACACCACGACGCAGGCTCTGGAAGCTGTTTTCCACTTTATCGACACCAAGCAGAATCACTAGCGCCATTAGCGTGATAATGACCGATTGGGAAAGATGCCCTAGTGCGATCATCATACCTAATGCTGCGAGTACCCAGATAATTGCGGCTGAAGTCACGCCATGAATCTTGCCATCCAGTGTCATCATTACACCAGCCCCAAGAAATCCAACACCCGTAATTATCTGACCAAGCACACGAGCTTGATCGAGTGTGTTGGGGGATAGGCTGATCGCCATGGTGAGGAAGAAATAGGTACCACTGATGATCAGAATCGACGTTCGGATTCCGACGGGTTTACCGCGTGTTTGCCTTTCGATTCCGATTAACGAACCACACAGCATGCATACTGCAAGACCTGCCCAGCTAAAGGGGGCAAGGTTGAGAGTTTGTTCTATAAATTGTGACATATCACCCCTCCTAAAAATTTAGAATAGAGCCGAGTATGCTAATAATAGACCGGACGATCGAACAAAAACTTTTTGTCTTAACGATTGATAAAGATTACTTAAAACCTAGCAGCCGCTTGTTGTTAAGGTGAAGGCTAGTGTCGTGGTCTCTGTCGCTTCTTGGTACTCAATACGATAAGAAGCGACCATTGCTCTAGATAGAGTTATTCAATATGTAGGTCGAGTGGTGTCTTACTAGTGCGGCCGCCAATTTCACGAGTTAACTTAGGTACGAGGTAGCCAGAAACCTCAGAGATTAATCCCTTAAAGTGACGCTTCGCCTCTTCATCTGAAATATAGAAGTGCGCTGCGCCCTGAACCTTATCAAGTACATGCATATAGTAAGGTAAAATACCGGCGTCGAATAGCTTTTCGCTTAATTCTTTCAATGAGTTAGCGCTGTTGTTTACGCCTTTAAGCATCACGCCTTGGTTGAGCAGAGTAGCACCACTTAACTTAAGCTTGTGGAAAGCTTGTTTGAGCTCTAAGTTAATTTCGTTGGCATGGTTAATATGACTCACCATCACCACATTAAGGCGAGTTTGAGCTAACAATTGGCATAGTTCATCCGTTACTCGAGCGGGAATCACAACCGGTAATCGGCTATGAATTCGAACTGTTTTCACATGTGGAATTTGTGCGATAGCATGAATTAGCCACTCTAGTTCGCTATCTTTTGCCATCAGTGGATCACCACCCGACAAGATAACTTCGTTGATCTCTGGGTGAGCCGCCACATAGTCGAGACTGGTTTGCCAAACCGACTTCGAGCCCTTGTTATCTTGATAAGGGAAGTGACGACGGAAGCAGTAGCGGCAGTTAATCGCACAACCGCCTTTCACAATCATCAGTGCACGGTTCTTGTATTTGTGCAGTAGCCCAGGAATGGCGTTGTCTTGCTCTTCCAGTGGATCAGCGGAATAGCCTTGGTGTACCTCAAACTCTTCGCTTAGCGGTAAAATTTGTCGTAGCAATGGATCGTGTGGGTTGCCTTTTTCCATTCGTTCGACAAAGCTAAGAGGTACCCGAAGTGCAAATAACTCACGAGCAGCGAAGCCTGCTTGCCATGGTGTTGGGTCTATTTCCAATGCCTCAAGCAGTTTTGTCGGGTCAGAGATCGCATTCGATAGTTGTTTGAGCCAGTTTTGCTCAACAGATTCGACTTTTCGGGTTATGATATGCGGCATTGAAATTAACTCAAAGATGTGGAAGAGAAAATCATGGCGTCAGTAAGCACCAATGAATTCAAAGGCGGTTTAAAATTCATGATGGATAACGAGCCTTGCTCAATTATCGAAAATGAATACGTTAAGCCAGGTAAAGGCCAAGCGTTTAACCGTGTTAAACTTCGTAAACTGCTGTCAGGCAAAGTGTTAGAGAAAACATTTAAGTCAGGCGATACAGTAGAACTAGCGGACGTTGTAGACGTTGAACTAGGCTACCTATACAGCGATGGCGAATTCTACCACTTCATGAACAACGAAACATTCGAGCAAATCGCTGCTGATGCAAAAGCAGTAGGCGAGACTTCTAAATGGTTAGTTGAAAACGACGTATGTACTCTAACGTTGTGGAATGATAACCCTATCACAGTAACTCCACCAAACTTTGTTGAGATCGCAGTAACAGAAACCGATCCTGGCCTTAAAGGCGACACACAAGGTACTGGCGGTAAGCCTGCAACTCTAGCAACAGGCGCGGTAGTTCGCGTACCTCTATTCATCGCTATCGGTGAAGTTGTTAAAGTTGATACTCGTACTGGCGAATACGTTGGTCGTGTGAAGTAATTGACTTCAAGTATCTGAAAAAGGTCGCTTAGGCGGCCTTTTTTGTATCTGGAGATCGGGGAAAAGCAGAAGAGCAGACACGCGTAAACGAGATTCGGGATACGAAGAGCTTGAAAATCAAGAGTGAGTAAGCCAGATGCGATTCATAATGGTTACAAGGCTACATTATGTGACCAGTGTCATATTTTGGTTGTATTCTGGATGAAAATCAAAAATTTTATCTAACTTATAGATTTACAAGGTGTTGTTGGCGTTTATATATCGCAACAAAAATCTCTCAATTCAATATGTGACTGTTTGGCATTGATTTTGTGAATGTGTATGAAGGGAAGGGAATCTGATTACAATATTGTTAGAATGAGTAGAGTCTACTAGCTTTATACGCGATGTTATTAAGCAACTATGTGGATATTGATATGAGACTTAATGCAATTACGTTGGCTCTTGGTTTGGTTAGTATCGTCGGGCTTTCAGGATGTGATGACGATGATACAACCGTGTCAACCACGACTCCGAGTGAGACTCCCTCGACTCCCAACTCCCCATCTGAAACGACTAAATACAGTGTGACTGCCATTGATGGTTATTTACGTCATGCTCGAATTTGGTTAGACCTTAACGGCAACTATGTTTTAGACGACGGTGAGCCTAATGCTATTTCTGGTGAGGGTGGTGTTGCAGATTTAGACGTCACCGATGTCGACAACCCTGAACAGTACCCTGTCGTTGTGCAAGCGATCTCCGGGCAGACGATTGATGAAGATGAACCTGATGTTACGGTGTCTGACGACTATATTATGTCAGCCCCTCCAGGTGAAAAAGATGTCACCCCTTTGAGTACGCTAGTTCACGTATTGATCGAGCAAAACACTACAGATTCTGACGATGCTGCTGCGGTTGAAGCAGCAAAGCAAGCTGCCATTCAGCAAGTCGCTGATCAGCTAGGCTTAGATGAAGATGAAATCTTAGGTGATTTTGTTGAGTCAGGTGTTGAGGCTGCCGCTTATGCCGCTGAAAACTTGGTTGATTCAAATGTTTTGCCTTCATCTCCTCAAGAGTTGCAAGAAGTTGCTGAAAGTGAAGATAAAGGGACTAAGTTTATCTCTGTGATTGCATCTGTGAATAATGAAATCAAAAAGAAAATTGAAGAAGTTGCAGGTGATAGCGATAAGACATTTGATAATGTTGGTGGTGCGACAGAGGGTGTCGATTTTTCTAATGACACAGATGATGACGGCGTCCCCAATGACTTAGATGACTTTCCGAATGATCCCGATGAAAGTCTGGACTCCGATGGTGATGA
The DNA here is from genome assembly GCF_041439145.1 of Vibrio sp. 1F255. Lineage (NCBI taxonomy): Bacteria > Pseudomonadati > Pseudomonadota > Gammaproteobacteria > Vibrionales > Vibrionaceae > Vibrio > Vibrio sp. 1F255. The sequence goes on from NZ_JBGONQ010000036.1 coordinate 29,026, forward strand.
GATCGGTAATAATGCCGACCTAAATGATGATACGGTGGACGGAGAAGATGACATCTACCCTGATGCCAATGATGCGTTTCCAACGGATCGTTCTCGTGCTGGTGACCATGATTCGGATGGGGTAGACAGTATTGATGATGTCTTCCCACAAGATCCAACTGAGTGGGCTGATAATGACTCTGATGGCTATGGTGACAATCAAGATGTATTTGATAATGACCCAACCGAATGGGCAGATACGGACGGTGATGGTGTTGGTAATAATGCCGATAAATTCCCATCGGATCCCAACGAGTCCTTAGATACGGACGGTGATGGCGTTGGTAATAATGCCGATGAATTCCCAACCGATGCGACCGAATGGGCAGATACGGATGATGATGGCTTAGGCGATAACGAGGATGACCCGTATCCAAACGATACGGATAACGACAGCTACAACAATGATGTTGATGAATTCCCAACCGATGCGACCGAATGGGTCGATGTGGACGGTGATGGCGTTGGTAATAATGCCGATGTTCATCCAGAGGATGGAAATAAGTCAATTGCTGATGTTGTGGCCAATGTTAGTGCAACTGATGTAGCAATTTTCAACATAACAGATCGCGATATCATTACACTGGATATTGAGGTCGAAGAAATGGTTGAGACACTGAATAGCGGAGAGATTGTTACCACCATAACTACTCAATATATCACTGCTGATGACGTGGTATATGGCACGACACAAAGTGTCGATCACCTGTTAAATGATGACTTTACTCGTATCCAGACCTTTGCGTACGACTATAACCTCGATGGTACTGCACGTTACGAAGGCATGTCTCTTGAAATTGGTACTAGAACCGAAACAAGCGAGACGTATTGGCGCTATATCGATGAGGGTGATGCATCTCTTGAGGGCGGTTTCGGCGGTAATGGTCGTGTCTATGAACAAGGCGTAGCCTTAACATCTAGAGTTCACCCAAATGACTTATCTCAAATAGATACAATACATAGTGTATCAGTGGAATTTGAGGACGTCGCAGAGGGCGTTCAAGCGGTCGAAACGTTAACCGAATACACGGTAAATGGCTTTGATATCGACGATGTTCAAACCCATCAAGCTCAATGGGCTCAGACTTTAACCACTGTAACGCAGGATTACGTGCAGAGTTTCGTGGAGTCTAAGCAGGACTGGGGTGCAGACGGTTACATCAATGTTGAACTTCGATTTAATAATATCCCTGATGGTAGCTATGTCTACGAATATTCGACACCAATATGGGCAAACCCACAAGATGGTGAATTCCATGAGTACGCAGACTTTAACTTTAATGATGGCAAATGGGACGATCTCACCTCGTACTGGAACTATTACCGCAAAGAGGTGCTAATCAATGGTGATGTTCTTGAAAGTGGAGAGCGTTCGGTTCTAAACGAGGAAACGAACACACTACTCATTGTCGATAGTGATCCAATCAATACCTTGTTCCAAGAATGGAATGCCGTGTCTCGTTCTGTCAGTGATGTGGAAAAAAATAAACACATAGAGTGGCAGCACTACCCATTAGCGGATTATTCATTTACGACTGACACTGATAATGTCGGACAGGCCTATCGCGTTTACCAGAAACAATCTAATGGCCTTTGGGTTGCTACCTCATTTGATGAGTGGGGAACACAAGCGGTTGTTGATCTACCACAACAGGTAGAGGATGCCCGTGTTGCTGGCACAGAGTTGGAGCTTATTGATGACCAAATCATTCCAGGCCTGAGCCGATACGCTACGCTGTTACCTACAAGCAGCTTCCAATACGATGACAATGGGCCAATTCAATGGCACGTTGTAACGCAAGACTACCTATTGACTTATACGGGTATTCCAACACTGGTTACATTGAACCTTGGTGATAGTGGTGTGGTTCCTGGTTCGTTCACCGGAGTGAATGACGTTGATATGGTGCTTATGGTCCCGGATGTTGAGAATCCTTGGCCTTGGCACAATGCTTACTATCGCAGGGGCATAGACACTTGGAGCATGGACCTAACGGAGGAAGCGTTTAGTTGGCATAACAGTCTAGGAGTGTTCTTCTTAGACGAGACAGCTGCGCAAGATTATCTTGCAGAGTTTTTAAATCAAGATAGCGACGACGATGGCTTTAAAGACTACGAGGATGCTTTCCCTAATGATCCAAATGAATGGGATGATAGTGATGGTGACTATGTTGGCGACAATAGCGATGCCTTCCCTTATGACTCATTAGAGTGGGCGGATTCTGATAGTGATGGTTTAGGCGATAACCATGAGAATGCAACCGAAGGTTTAGATCCGAATAATGCTGATTCAGATGAAGACGGCGTTTATGACGGTGAAGACCTTTATCCAACCGACCCAAATAAGTGGACTATTACCGCCCAAGAGTTTGCGGAGCAAGAGGGGACTCTTTACGGATTCTTCAGCGATTGGAGCGAACTATCGTTCGTAGATATTCTGTTTAAAGAAACCTTGAGTTATGGCGGTGATACGTTAACCCTTACGGAACTCATACAGTACCGTGGTGATCAATCCTTTATCCAGCTACCACTTGAAGCTGAGGGGGACGTACAGCTCACTGAAAACGGCTGGCAAACTCCGGTAGGTTATACGATAGACTTCTCTGGAGAGCAACTTATTGCCTATCCAGAAGACAATTCCAGTTTCTATTATTCAGTAGAATCAGAAGTGGTAAACCTATCGGGTATGGCATTGTATGAAGTCTACTTTGAGTGGTTCGACTTCATGGAAGAGGCGAGGTTCGCTGAAGGCTCACAAGCGGTAATGTTTACCTTCTCTCCAGCCGTAAACCAGTACTTCCTATGGGAGGGTGGTAGTCCGTACGTGAGGTTCTCTGACGTCGGTTATGATACGGATGGTAGCTCTATTACAAGTCTGGACGACATTATTGTGTCGCAGTCGGCCGGTGAGTCGGTTTCCACAGATCTTACTACCTCTGTTGGCCTCTATCTAGACTTTGATATCGAGTTAGTGAGTGATGGCACGGCGCATTATTACTTCTTTGATTGGGACGCAGGAACGGCAAGTCGCGTCGCTACTGCGGATTACTTACGTTACACATTACACGGTGAAGATATCGTCGAATTTACCGTACCAGTTGAGGCTATGCCCTACATGGGAGAGGGGGATACGCCTACCATGATCTTTAGCATGTACAATGGTGAACTTACGGTAGGTGAGATTGAGGCGCCAAGTGCTGAACCGTCGGACGATACTATGTACGCTTTCAATGGTATTGCCGCACAGTCTATAGAAGATGGTGTAGTGTTGAGCGATTACCTATTTACCTGCTACTTGGGTGATAGCGATGATCAGTCAAGCCCAATCATGGCTGACTATGAGCTTGCGATTACGGATTGTGGCGGTCGAACTCACATTACCAGCGAAATGGTCGAGGGTCTAAACTTCCAACGCGTTAAAGGCAATGGAAATACTCGTGACTACTTGTTCAATGCTGATGGCACAGTGCATGTATTGAAGGGAGAGGGCGGTAACTATACTGACGATTGGGTCATAGAAGATGGCTTGGTTAAGATCAGCTATTCTGATGAATCGGAGAGCTTCACGACTTACTGGGCACTGTTAGATTCGTTGGATGATACGTGGTCAATCAAGTTCTATGAGAACGAAGTTGTGGACGGTCAATCAAGTAGCTATATCTGGATGGATACTATTATTCAACAAGATCGTCCGATTGTGCTTGAAGAGTGCTACATCGGTGATGCAGAACCTGTTGAGGGGCAACCTATCCCGAGTATGAGTGACTACGAAACGGCGATCACGGATTGTGGCGGTCGAACTCACATTACCAGTGAGATGGTCGAGGGTCTAAACTTCCAACGCGTTAAAGGCAATGGAGATACTCGTGATTACTTGTTCAATGCTGATGGTACTGTACATGTATTGAAGAGTGAGGGTGGTGACTATATCGATGACTGGGCCATAGAAGATGGCTTTATTAAGGTTAGCTATTCTGATGAATCGGAGAGCTTCACGACTTACTGGGCGTTATTAGAGTCAATGGAGCAAACTTGGTCAATTAAGTTCTTCGAGGAAGAAACGTTAGGCGGTGTGACTGAAAGTTGGATATGGGCAGATACCGTGGTGCAACAAGATAGAAACGCTCTGCAGTTTGACCCGACTAACTTGGTATTGATGGAGTATGATGGTAACACCCTCTTTTTCCATGATAACGGCAGTATGAGCTATATCGGCAATGATGGCACTGAGACCTATGGGAACAGTTGGATGAAAACTTCAGCTAATACCATGGTGGTAACTTATGAAGATACCTCAACCGAGCAATGGGTACTTGTATCACAAACTGATGACGAATTAAGTATCTCTAGGGATGGTTCCGAGGAGGTGCTTACAAATGTTACCTACGAGGGAACAGTAACGGTCTGTGAGGATGGTGATTCACCGTGGGATGATTTTACGGACCAACCCTCTGACTTTGGCACTCGTTCGGACTATGACAGCGCAGTCGCCAACTGTACCGTTGGTGGTGCTCAGTTTATAGAGTCTGATTTCACAGGTAATGGCAGTGAAAGTTCTCGTTGGGAGCTCATCGATCTTTGGGAGATAAATGGCACCGTCATGGCTGTAGTTGAAGAAGAGGTTGTGTTCCATAGTAACGGTACTGGCTACTTTGACGATGATGAGGGATTGTTCGGGTTCGATTGGGTGATTTTGAATGGTGAGGTGACCTTAACCATAACCGAAGAGGAATTTATAGGAGCCAAAGACACCTGGAATAAGGTTGATCAAGATGGAGAGTATATTACGACTAAATCCTTCTGGAGCGATCCAACCTGGAGCAACCCTGCGCCGGCAGAGGGAGAAGCTGAGATATTCTCGGGTGTGATGCGATTTGTGGGGTTTGAATAGCCGTAACGCATAGACTTATCATCTAGCATAGAATAAACGCCTAGGGTCAAACCTAGGCGTTTTCTATTTAACTCTTAAATCATAAAGATGAAAATAACAGACAATGCGCTGATTAGGCCTGCAACGAAGTAGCAGCCAACTTTACCCGCAACACCGACATGGAACTTAAGGTCGTGCATGCCGTGGTGAAGACGGTGCATTGCGTGCCACATTGGCAGTGCTAGCGTACCGATGATGAATAGCGCACCGATAATGCTGGTGGCGAATTCAGACACACGCTCGTAGCTCATTGCGTCAGCATCAATGATGCCCATTGGCACTAAGATACCTAACACTAGAATCGTGATTGGTGTGATCATCGCGAACCAAGTACCACCAGCGCCGAATAGACCCCACCAGATTGGCTCATCAGAGCGTTGTGGGTTGTGGTTAACAGGTTTTACTTTGTAATTTGTGTTCATAACGAAAGCTCCTTACACCACAACAAGAACGATTAAAGAAATAAAAGCCACCGCTGCCCACTGAGTCAGTACGATGATTCTTTTATCAACCAATTTGCCTTTAAGACGGATTGGCATTACTTGAGGCATCATGCTGAAGAAGGTTTGAGCGTGCAGCAAGCTGCCTAGCAGTGCCACGATGTTGATACCAACGACGATAGGGTTAGCCATAAAGCTCAACCAACCAGCCCAAGCTTCAGGCCCTTTCACTAGTGCACCCAAACCGAAGGTTAGGAACAGAGTGAATAAAATCAAAGGCAGTACAGTCGCTTCACGTAGCATGTAGAAGCGGTAGAACGGATGGTTGCTCCACCACGTTCTCTTCATCTCACGAACATAAGGCTTACGATTGCTCATATTATGCCTCCTCTGCTGTTTTTACTTGCGATCCATCAGGCTTGAACATCGAGATAACGAAGTCCATTGAAGACTCAACTTTACCTTGGTTTACTGCAGCCGCTGGGTCTACTTTCTTCGGACAAACGTCAGAACAGTAACCTACAAACGTACAGCCCCAAGCGCCATTGTCGCCATTGATAAGCTTCATACGTTCGGCTTTACCATTGTCACGGCTATCTAGGTTGTAGCGGTGAGCAAGAGCAAGTGCCGCAGGGCCGATGAACTCAGGGTTTAGACCAAACTGAGGACATGCTGCGTAACACAAACCACAGTTGATGCAGCCAGCGAACTGCTTGTATTTCGCCATTTGCTCTGGAGTTTGGATGTTGGTGCCGTCTTCTGGCTTACGGTCGTTACCAATGATGTAAGGCTTGATCGCTTCAAGGCGCTCGATGAACGGCGTCATGTCGACAATCAAATCTTTTTCGATTGGGAAGTTAGCTAAAGGCTCAATCTTGAAGCCATTCGGGTAGTCACGTAAGAAGCTCTTACACGCCAGTTTTGGCACGCCATCAACCATGATGCCGCAAGAACCACAAATCGCCATACGACAAGACCAACGGTAAGACAGGTCTTTATCTAGGTTGTCTTTGATGTAACCGATCGCATCAAGTACTGACATGGTTTCATCAAACGGAACTTCAAAGGTTTGAAAGTGAGGTTCTGCATCGTGCTCAGGGTCATAACGCAGGATTTCAATTTTTTGGATTCGATTCGCTGACATTATGCTTGCTCCTCTTCGCTCTTCTTAGCATTCTCTTCTGCTGCTTTTTCAGCGGCAGCGGCTTTCTCTGCAGCTTCACCGTACAGACGAGCTTTAGGTTGAGATTTGGTGATCTTAACGCCGCTGTAGTCGATGGTTGGTGCTGCATCTTCGTTGTAGAAAGATAGAGAGTGTTTCAGGAAGTTCACGTCATCACGTTCTGTGCAGTTGTCGTCTAGACGTTGGTGTGCACCGCGAGACTCTTTACGAAGGATCGCTGAGTGAACCATCGCTTCTGCAACTTCAAGACCGTAACCCACTTCGATAGCGTAAAGTAGGTCAGTGTTGAATACTTTGCCTTTGTCTTTAATGCTGATCTTCTTGTAGCGAGCTTTCAGTTCAGTGAGTTTGTCGATGGTCTTTTGCATCAAGTCTTCTTGACGGTAGATACCACAACCCGCTTCCATGGTGTGACCCATTTCAGTACGGATATCAGCCCAGTTCTCGTCGCCTTCTTGAGCCAAGATGCCTGCGATGCGATCTTCAACCGCTTTCACTTGCTTAGCGATAGACTCTTCGTTCCAGCCTTTGAATTCAGCAGCGCGTTTCACTGCTTCTTCACCAGCAACGCGGCCAAATACCACGAACTCAGCCAGAGAGTTAGAACCTAGGCGGTTTGCACCGTGTAGGCCAACTGAAGCACATTCACCAACGGCGAATAGGCCTTTAATGCGAGTCTCACACGTGCCGTTAGTTTCAATACCACCCATGGTGTAGTGAACGGTTGGACGAATTGGGATTGGCTCTTTTGCTGGGTCTACGTTTACGTACGCTTTTGCAAGCTCACAGATGAACGGTAGACGCTCTTGCAGGTACTCTTCACCAAGGTGGCGAAGGTCAAGGTGTACGACATCACCAAGTGGGTGCTTGATGGTGTTGCCTTTTTGCTGCTCGTGCCAGAATGCTTGAGAAACTTTGTCACGAGGACCCAGTTCCATGTATTTGTTTTTCGGCTCGCCCACTGGAGTTTCAGGGCCCATGCCGTAATCTTGCAGGTAACGGTAGCCGTTCTTGTTGACGATGATACCGCCTTCACCACGACAACCTTCGGTCATCAAGATGCCAGTGCCCGGTAGGCCTGTTGGGTGGTATTGAACGAACTCCATATCACGCAGTGGTACACCGTGGCGATAAGCCATTGCCATACCGTCGCCAGTTACGATGCCGCCGTTGGTATTACAGTGGTAAACACGACCTGCGCCGCCGGTTGCTAGAACAACAGATTTTGCTTTGATGGTAACAAGCTCACCTTCAGACATGTGAATCGCGATTAGGCCTTGTACTTCGCCATCTTCAACGCCGCTCTGGTTTTCTACGAGAAGGTCCACCACAAAGTACTCATCAAATCGTTTGATTGTGTCGTACTTCATCGAAGTCTGGAACAGAGTATGAAGCATGTGGAAGCCGGTTTTATCCGCTGCGAACCACGTTCTCTCTACCTTCATACCGCCGAATCGGCGTACGTTTACTTCACCGTTTTCTTTACGACTCCATGGGCAGCCCCATTGTTCCATTTGGATCATTTCGCGAGTCGAGTTTTCAACAAAGTATTCAACAACATCCTGTTCACATAGCCAGTCGCCACCGCCAACAGTATCGTTGAAGTGGTTATCTAGGCTATCTTCGTCTTTAATTACCGCTGCTGAACCGCCTTCTGCTGCCACCGTGTGCGAACGCATTGGGTAAACTTTAGAAATCAGTGCTACTTCCAATTCAGGATTAGCTTCAGCTGCTGCAATTGCTGTACGAAGACCAGCGCCGCCTGCGCCGATGACTGCGATATCTGTGGTAATTGTCTTCACAGTTATTCTCCAGTGTGATGCGGAGTATTCCGCTTGTTATTATAAAAAGCATTTAGAGAGTACTTAAACGGCATCAACCGTTTATCACCCCTAAGCCTTAAGTGGTAGGTTCAGTGTAAGAGAGGAAGGTATTCGAAAAGTTGATGCATTTGGGTTTTTAGGTCGGTAGTGCATATGGAGGCATAGAAATTATAGGTTATGTGACTGCAATCACGGCAATGAATTGTTGATAACGATTAACCCACAAGACTTGTGTTAACGGCTTGTTGAGTATGATTTTTGTTATCAATGTGGATGTGAAAGCTGTATTGATAATTGTATTGTAGAACGTAATTTTCTGGCTTCATTAAAGCAACATTTTGCTTCCATCTATAGAAAGATAGAAGCTTACAAAAGAGGCGAAAGGTGGTAATTTCCGTCGCCTAGAATTCAGTAATATGGAACTTAATAATGCACTCAACATGGCAACCAGCCGCAACCATTAAGCAGTTAAAGCAACGTGCTGATATCCTTAATCAAATCCGTCAGTTCTTTGCTGAGCGAAACGTGATGGAAGTGGATACGCCTGCGATGAGCCACGCCACGGTGACGGACGTGCATTTGCATACTTTCAAAACTGAATTCGTAGGGCCGGGTTATGCGCACGGTCAGCCTCTATTCTTTATGACTAGCCCTGAGTTTCATATGAAACGTCTATTAGCGGCGGGCAGTGGCTGTATTTACCAAATTTGTAAGTCTTTCCGTAACGAAGAAAATGGCCGTTACCACAACCCTGAGTTCACCATGTTGGAGTGGTATCGCGTTGGCTTTGATCACCATGACCTGATGGATGAAATGGATTTGCTGTTACAGCAGGTACTTAAATCGGGCTCAGCAGAGCGAATGACTTACCAACAAGCCTTTATTGACGTGTTAGGTGTGTGTCCCCTGGAAGATTCGATGGCTACGCTAAAGCAAGCCGCAGCAAAACTTGGGCTCAGCGACATTGCAGATCCAGAACAAGACCGTGACACCTTGCTGCAGTTGCTGTTTAGTATTGGGGTGGAAGCGAAGATAGGGCAACAAGTGCCTGCGTTTGTTTATGACTTTCCGGCTTCACAAGCGGCATTGGCCAAGATTAACCCTGAGGATTCGCGAGTGGCGGATCGCTTTGAGGTGTATTTCAAAGGCATCGAGTTAGCAAACGGCTTCCATGAGCTAGATAAACCACAAGAGCAGCTCAAGCGCTTTGAAGATGACAATGCCAAACGTATTGAGATGGGCTTATCGCCTCAACCGATTGACCATCACTTGATTGAGGCATTAAAAGCGGGCTTACCAGACTGTGCGGGTGTTGCTTTAGGTATTGATCGTCTGATCATGCTGGCGTTAGGTTATGACCACATCGATGACGTGACGGCTTTTCCTTTCCCACGTTCTTAACTTTTTGCTTTTGTTTTTACTGAGAGTGAATAGTCATTAGCTATTCACTCTCAGTTTCCAATCAGCTGCCAATTAACTTCACTAGCTAGCTGACTAGAATACCAGTACCCACTACGGCAACAATGGCACCGATCCAAGCGTAGGCATTTGGTCTCTGTTTGGTGTACAGCCAAAGTATTGGTAACAACATGATTGGCGTGGTTGAAGATAACAGAGCGACCATGCCGACATTACCTTCCTGCAGCGCATACAAAATCAGCGTCATTCCCACCGCCATCGCTAAAAAACCGTTAACTGCGGTAATCGCAAATATTTGACCATTCATCGGGTTGATTGCGCGTGAGAGCTTGGCGCCCGTTAAGCGAAATGCGGAATGGGCAAAAAAGGCGGTGATCATTCGAATGGCAGAGGCAGCAATTGGGTCGATACTGGTTTGCATCACGGGTTTGGCGATGATGCCACCCAGTGCTTGGCAAATCGCAGCTGTGATTCCAAGAGCAACGCCAATCCACACGGTGCCCTTGATGGTTTCGAGTTGGTTGTTGGCTTGTCCTCTACGACCAAAGAATATCGCAGTTAATACACCACTAAATACCAATGCCGATCCAATCAGCTCAACCGAAGTCATACTTTCGCTAAACAGGAAGTAACCGAGAATCGCCGAGAACACGGCGTGACAAGAGAATAGCAAACCTGCTTGGCGCGGTCCCATTCGATTCAAACAGGCAAATAGAGCGGTATCACCAATGAAGATGCCAATTAGCCCAGATAGCATCATCGGCGTGACTAGGTCTGCTTCGACAGTTGACCAGCCACCAGTAAACCAAGCCATGCTCGATAAGATGATAGCGGTGCAACCCATGCGCCAACGGCTATAGGCGAAAGAACCTAAGTGTTGAGCAGGCTTTACTGACATCAGGCTCGCGATGGCCCAAAGAAAAGCGGCAGCAAGAGCCAGCCATTCGAATCCCATTGAAGTGTACGTCCGTGTCAAAATGTAGAAGTGGGGGATTCAATATGCACTAAACCTTCCAGATAGCAAAGACGTGATTACTATCTGGAAGGGCATTAGTAGGGATTAACGTGCTAGGTGATGATAAACAGGGCGAGGTAAACCATCAGCAAGCCCACAATACCTAAGATGATGCCCATCTTCGCCATGTCTTTGCTTTCGATAAGCCCGGTCGAGTAGGCCAGTGAGTTTGGTGGTGTCGATACGGGCAGAATCATGCCAAGTGACGCAGAGAAGGCGACCACAACCAGCAAGCCTTGCAGACCACCAATCGCAACTAGGCTTTCCATGGAAGCACCAATTGCAGCGGCTATCGGCATCAGCAAGTTGGCCGTCGCAGTGTTTGACATGAAGTTCGCCATTAACCAACACACGATAGACAATGTCAGTACCACAGCTGCAGGTGACAGCGATTCATAGTCAATTGCGTGTGCGAGTGCAGCGGCTAAGCCTGTTTTATCTAAGCCAATACCAATCGCAATACCACCTGCGACCAGCCACAACACATCCCAGTTAATCAGCTTGAGTTCTTCTTTGCCCATGATGCCAGTGAGCGTAAACACAGCCAGTGGAATGATAGACACGACATAGGTGTTCATGCCGTGCAGTTTGGTGGTCATCCACAATAAGATTGTCGCAGCGAAGGTGATGTAAACCACAATCGCTCGCCAGCTCTTTCTAAATTGTCCATCAAGCTTGAGCACCATGTTTCTTTCTTTAGAAGGGAAGAGTTTTTGTAGAAGAAACCAAGCGATGGTGAGTTGGATGATCACAAAGGGTAAGCCCATCATCATCCAGCTGAGGAAGTCGATGGTATTTTCACCCGTTAGGTATTGCAGCGCGATGGCATTGGGCGGTGTACCGATTGGGGTTGCGATACCGCCAGTATTGGCAGCAATGGGAATACACAACACGAGCGCTTTGATACCCATATCGCCTTTTGGTGCAGATGCCACGATAGGGCCGAGCAGCGCAAGCATCATTACCGTCGTTGCGGTATTTGACATGAACATTGAGAACACGGCGGTGATCAGCATTAAGCCGAGCATAATGAAGCGCGGCTCTGTACCAAATGGTTTGAGAAGCACTCGAGCTAGGTTGTTATCGAGTTCGTACTTGGATGCGGATATCGCAAGAGCAAAACCACCCATGAAAAGGATGATGATCGGTGACGAAAATGCACCGAAGATGTCGGTATATTTGATTAACTCACCGAGATCGTGCCCCGCTGGTGGATTTCTAAATAGGTGTAAACCTTTGTCAGATATCATCACCAGTTCAAGCGCAATGATCAAAATGGAAGTGGCGAATACCGGAACAGGTTCAAGCACCCACAGCAGGGCTGCTAATAAGAATATCGCCAACAGGCGGTGTTGAATCAGCGTGAGATCATCGATTGGTATTGAATCTATCGGCATGAATAACACGCCTAAGGGAATCGCAAAACAAATCAACAGCTTGACCAGAACGCCAACATTGAGTTTAGGCATGTACAAAGACCCTATAAATAAAATATCTTCAAATAGAGTAAGTTATCTGGATTTCTGGTACTTGGAGACGGGTTGGAAAATCAAAAAGTTGTTTAAGGTTTCGACAGTTGTTTTGTTTTTGGTCAATCTTTTATCTGGGCAATTAGAGACAAGAGTGAGAAGCAGCAGGTGGCTGGGCAGGGTTTGAAAGATTGAGTTGTTAGAGCTTGAGTAGCAAATGAATCGGTAGAGTTAAGAAAAAGGCGCGTTCTTCTCTGAAATAGAAAAAGTAACGCGCCTTGAAAGCTTAAATGAGTTAACTCAAATTGTTAAGCTTGGTCAGTGTTCTCAGCAGAATCGGTAACAACATCGTCATTTGCTTGCGCTTCTTTGCCAGCAATGTGCGCGAAAGGTGTACCAAGAACCGTTTTCTCGCCATTTTGCATAGTGTCGTCAAACTTGATCGCATCTTTAGCGAACAGGTTGATAACGGTTGAACCAAGCTTAAAGCGGCCCATCTCTTCGCCTTTCTTCAAGATGATTGCTTTGTCACCTTGTGCAGGGTAATCCCATTTGTAAACCGAGTTACCACGAGGTGGGGTGATGGTACCTGCCCATACTTGCTCGATGCTACCTACGATCGTTGCGCCAACCAGCACTTGTGCCATTGGGCCAAATTCCGTATCGAAGATACAAACGACACGCTCATTACGTGCGAATAGGTTTGGAACGTTTTCTGCCGTTAACGGGTTAACTGAGAAAAGGTCACCTGGAACGTAGATCATCTGGCGCAGTGTGCCGTCGCATGGCATGTGCACGCGGTGGTAATCACTTGGAGACAGGTAAAGCGTTGCGAATTCACCGTCTTTAAATTCATCCGCTAGCGCAGCATCACCACCCAATAGCTCGCGAGCTGAGTAGTTATGGCCTTTCGCTTGAATCAGTTGACCGTCAGTAATTGGGCCAAATTGGCTCACACGTGCATCTGCAGGGTGAACAATAACAGACTCACCTTCAGCGATAGGACGCATGCCTTCTTTCAATTCACGCACGAAGAATTCATTGAATGTTTTAAAGTGTTTTGGATCGCTATGCAGAGCTTCATCCATGTTCACTTTGTATTGCTTGATGAACCAGTTGATGATCGCTGTCGTTAAGCCGCCCGCTTTAGCAGACGCAAGTTTGCCGACTAGGCGAGTTAATCCATGTTGTGGAATCCAGTACTGCAATCCAACTTTAATCTTATCCATTGTATTAATTTTCCAATGCTAATTGTTTTTCAATTAAATCTGTCGATGACGGTTTAGGGCGCGAGATGTTACTTAAATTCGCGCCAATTGTCAGTAAATGCACACATTTGTTCACAAAAACGCGATTAGAGATCGGCTTTTTTGTTGCGTGAATACTGACGGTTATCTTTGTTACTCGCCATGCTTTCAATGATGCGGTGGTAGTTGTCGAAACGTAATCGACTGATCTTTCCGTTTTCTACCGCTTCGCGCAGGATGCAGCCTGGGTCATCAATGTGTTTACAGTCACGGAACTTACAACCGCCAAGGTAAGGCTTGAACTCGATAAAGGCTTCAGTGATTTCGTCGGCCTCTAGGTGCCATAGGCCGAATTCACGCACTCCTGGTGAATCAATCAGATCACCACCAGAAGGGAAGTGGTATAAACGAGCTGCCGTGGTTGTGTGCTGACCAAGACCTGAGTTCTCAGAGACTTCGCCTTCTTCAATGTCTAGCGTAGGCATTAATGCATTCACTAGGCTTGATTTACCCACACCCGATTGACCAACAAAGATGTTGATGCGGTCTTTGAGTTCAGCTTCCAGCTCTTTGATGCCGTAGCCAGACTCTTTACTCACGAACATCACTTTATAGCCGATCTTCTCGTACTCTTTAAGTGTTTCACGGTATTCAGCAATCTGCTCATCAGTCAGTAGATCGACCTTGTTCAGTACAACAAGCGGCGCGATGTTTACCGTTTCTGAAGCAATTAGGTAACGGTCGATAATATTAAGTGATAGCTCTGGTAGCACAGCCGATACGATAACCATTTGGTCGACGTTCGCAGCTACTGGCTTTAGGCCATCGTAGTAATCAGGGCGAGTCAGCATTGAAGTTCTCGGCTCAACCGCTTCCACAACGCCAGAAATACCGGCCATTGATTCTAAGCCTGCGCGCCAAGTCACTCGGTCACCAGAAACTAAAGTCTCGATACTACGGCGTAAGTTACAACGATGAACTTCGTTAGTTTCAAGATCTTCGATATCAGCATGTTGGCCAAAGCGCGTAATCACGAGTCCGCTTTTGGTTCCGCCAAGCATGTTCTCATCCCATTGGATAGAATCTTCTTTCTTGAGTCGCTTGTTCTGGTTGCTACGTACACGACGTACTTGACCTTTGGTTAACTTCTTTTTTTTAGCCACAATTTTTCACTTAACACATCTAACTTGATGATTGGGGACTCAAACAGGATGTTGCTGGTACCACGTGATTTCGATGGTCCTAAAGCTAGTTTGAGTATAGTTATTTGGGTATAGTACCTCTTTTACACATAAACAAATAGGCGACGCCTTATGTCCTTTAGCGATCAGAACCTTATTTGGGTTGATCTAGAGATGACAGGACTTGATCCTGAAACTCATAAAATCATTGAAATTGCTACTATCGTTACTGATAGTGAGCTTAACATCCTGGCTGAAGGACCTGTTTTGGCTATTCACCAACCTCAGAGTGAATTGGACAAGATGGACGAGTGGTGTACAACGACTCACACTGGCAGCGGCCTCGTGAAGCGAATTCAAGAAAGCACGGTTTCAGAGCAAGATGCCATCCAACAAACCATTGAGTTTCTTGAAAAATGGGTACCAAAAGGTAAGTCACCAATTTGTGGCAACAGCATTGGTCAAGACCGTCGTTTCCTATACAAGCACATGCCAGAGTTAGAAGAGTACTTCCACTACCGCTATGTTGACGTAAGCACTCTGAAAGAGCTGACTCGTCGTTGGAAACCTGAAGTGTTAGATGGTTTTTCTAAGTCGGGAAGTCACCTTGCGTTAGACGATATTCGAGAGTCGATCGCCGAGCTGCAGTACTACCGAAAAACGATTATTAACATCTAGTCGAATAAAATGATCACGTTTATCTAACTTTTCAGGGACATAAGAGCCGTTTTTTTTGCAAATCTGTGTGCTTTTACAGCAGTTGAGTAAAAAGTTTCGTAATTTTGCATTAAGGACTTGCATCACAAAAAAATGCTCTTATAATTCGCAGCCCTGAACGGAGAAAGACGTTTTCAGATTGCGATACTAGCTCAGTTGGTAGAGCGCAACCTTGCCAAGGTTGAGGTCATCGGT
>NZ_JBGONQ010000037.1:0-44203 GCF_041439145.1 Vibrio sp. 1F255
GAGTGGTGGTAGCTGATCAGATCGTAGGTTCTTGATTTAGTTCCATTGAATTACGTAACAAAGCCTAACAGCAGCCTAATCACGACCATTACTCGCTCACTGAAGGAAAACCAGAGATGGAAAGGTGAGTTGAGTGGCGTCAGTCGACTTGGTGAGCAGTTTACCGTAAACGTTGTGGTGGAAAAGCTAACTGAAATTCTGCCGCACAATAACAAGTACGTGGTGACCTTTACGGATATTAGCCGACGCAAGATATTGGAGCGTCGATTAAGAATGCTGGTGGAAACGGATTCACTGACAGGGTGCTGGAATCGACGCCGCTTTGATAACGACTTAAAACATTATTCTAACCTGGCAGAGCGTTATGGTTACACACATTCCTGTTTTGCGTTAGTGCATGTGTTTTTCCCTGAGCCTAAATCGGCGTTCTCTGGCTTCGCTGCTGCGCCACTCGAAAAGAAACAGCGTTGGTATGCGGCCTTTAGAGCGATGATTATCTCCTATCCAGTGGTGTGTTTTTTCTTTATTTTTCAAATATCTGAAGCTTTGCTGACAATGATGTTCATTGCGTTGTTATCGTTGATGATTACGTCAGAGAAGTCGATAAAGTTGAGCGCTTTTCTGGTGATAAGTAACGGTATCGGGGGATTGCTGGCGATTGCTGCTTTTTCAATTCTTTCTATAGTACCCAACATTGTCTTCTATTCTTTGTTTATAGGACTTATTGCCATTCTTATGGCTAGCAAGATCTACACGGTTCCCGAAAAAGCACCTATTTTCGCCACTGCATTTAGTACGTTGCTCGTACTTGTTGGTAGCACATTGATGAGCTCCGGTGATATCGATAGCAACACCCTTATACGCTTATTCCAATTAGTGTTAATTGGCATATATATGATTTTGGCTTCTCTATTCCTAGAAACACGGAATTGGAAGTTCCTACAAAATCAGCCTTAATTTTGTCTAACAAGGACGTCTCATGAAGTTAATCGATGATTTTTCAAAACAGGCGATAGACGCTGCCATCAAGATCGCAGCGATTGCCATGCTCGTGTATTGGTGTTTTTCGATTTTGCGCCCATTCATTCTTTTGGTGATATGGGGTGCGATCATTGCGACTGCGTTGTATCCAGTGGCGGTCGCCATTTCAAATAAAACCGGGATGTCGAAAGGTAAAGCCAGTGCATTGCTGAGCTTTATTGGTGTGATTCTTCTATTTATTCCTTTGGCGGCGCTTTCTTCTGGTATCTACACCAGCGCGACTGACCTGATGACAGGCCTTCAAGATGGCACATTGTCATTGCCTAAACCGAAAGAGTCCTTACAAGATATTCCATTAATAGGGGAAAAGGTTTATTCAACCTTGGTTGCCGCCTCGAACAATATTGAAGGCACTTTCATAAAGTATGCAGACGAAGTTAAACAGTTCGCGACGAAAGCCGCTTCTGTTCTTGGCTCGTTAGGTGGTGGCTTCATTCAGTTCATTATCTCTACCATCATTGCTGGTGCATTCATGAGCAATGCGGATAAATGCAAAACTGGTGTGACTCACTTAGTGGCGCGTTTAACGGGCGGTAAAGGTGAAGAATTGGTAGAGCTTTCTAAATCGACCGTGCGAAGCGTTGTGCAAGGTGTGATTGGTGTGGCTGTGATTCAATCCATGATGTCGGCAATCGGTTTGGTGATTGCAGGCGTTCCTGCGGCTGCGTTTTGGGCGCTAGCTGTGCTGCTCATTGCGATAATCCAACTGCCACCGATTCTTGCTCTATTACCTGCGATCATCTACATGTTCAGCGTTGAATCGACACTGGCGGCGAGCTTGTTCTTAGTGTGGTGTATTTTAGTGAGCGGCAGTGACGCTATCTTGAAGCCAGTACTGCTGAGCCGTGGCTCTCACATTCCAATGTTGGTAATTCTATTGGGTGCACTGGGCGGAATGGCGATGTCAGGCATCGTCGGTCTGTTTGTCGGTGCTGTGATACTGAGTTTAAGCTATGAGCTGATGATGGCGTGGCTTGGACTTGAAGAGAAAAACCAACAAGAAACTGAGAAAAAACCTGCAGAGGTCGAGGGAAAATAGATGAAGCCAGTCTCTAAAGACGACAACTTCTACTTCTTATTCTATGCACTGTTGGTGTTGTTTCTTGGTTGCGCGGTGATGCAGCAGTTTTATCCGCAAGGCCAGAAAACAATCCTATTTCTTATCATTATTACGTTGGCGAGTTCAATTGCCGGTATTCATAAAGAGCGAGCCTTGTATCGCTCTTGGTATGGGCTTTTATTGATTACGGCGCTCGTGTCTGGCGTGTTTTCATTTTTGGAAGGCTATAACCTGTCGATAGTGACGCTATCGGCGTTGGCTGTGTTCTTGTTTTCACACATTTACTCGGCGTTGAAGCAGGTGATGAAAGCCAAAACGGTGACACCCAATCACATCATCGGCTCCATCTGTATTTACTTGTTGCTAGGGTTTGCTTGGTCGACCATCTACTTGTTAATTTTAGAGATCTTTCCTAATGCCTTTAACGGGTTAGAAGAGCAAGTCTGGCTGACGAACTTGTTTAATGCGATGTACTTTAGCTTTATCACCTTGACTACGGTTGGTTACGGCGACATATCACCAGCTCTGCCTATTGCTCAATTCTTTGTGTTTATGGAATCCATTATCGGCAGCTTTTACTTAGCTATCATGGTGGCGAGTTTGGTGAGCATTCGACTTGCACAGTCTCAGTCCCAATAGAGCATTTACAAATAATAGAGCACATACAAACAAGCCCGGCAATCGCCGGGCTTGTTCTATTTTATGGGCTCAAAAGTCTCTTTAAGTTTGAACTCTGTGTGGGCGATGAACCTTAAGCTTCAGTGCCTTGAATCTTCTCTAATTCAGCGATAGTTGTTTGCGATACAAGCTGACCATCCATGTAATAGGTAACGTTTTGACCGTCTTTGATGCCCGTTAGAGTCGCTGTTTCACCAGATGTATAGACGATGTCCATTTGAATCGTGTTTTCGTCGATCTTAATCATCTCACCGGTTTCAATGGTGCGATTGTTCGAAATTGGGCAATGGATACCATTGCTTCTGAACCAATGCTCACGCACTTATGCAAATCGGATTCTTTGTATTCTGAATAGGTCATCTGTTTTCTCATTTCTCGCGCTTGTCTTTCATATGTAAGTAACGACTCCTGTCTGGCGATGTCCCCTGAGCGCGTAATGTACGAACTTTCGCCGATAGAGATTTACCATTTTATGCCAAGTGGGTTAATAACTAGCCAAAAGAGAAAGGGCTGAGAGAATTTAACGGCATAGCGAGGTGTAACTGATCAAGTTACCGAAAAAACGAGGGTAATAATGGTATGATCGCGGGCTCAGCACCATAAGTGATAAAGAATAGGAAACAGAATGACTCACCTTACCGAACAGCAAGAAGCTGCAATGGCGACGTTTAAAGAAAACTTACACCTTCCAAATGGTGGTTTTCATAAACTGATTATCGAGCTAAGTAAGGAGTATCAGCTGCCTTTCCAAAAGGTGCGTGCGGTTTTAAAGAAAGCTCAAAAAGATGTTGAACGACAAATACGAGAAGATTTTACCAGCGTTGATGACACAGTACTGAGCCAAGCGAATTGGGTAAACATCATTAAGTCGAAGCTTGTTGACTTAGCGGAAGAAAACCAAACGGTCATGGATAAGCTGCAACAAAACCTGAAGTATCAAAAAGTGTTGTCGGCAACCGAGGGTTCAATCGCAAGCGAAGACGAACGTGACGAGTTGATTGAAGAGTTGATTCAAGCTTATGAGAAAGAGGTGTTCAAACCGTTACTGGCGATGTTGCATACAACGAAGCTGTATTGGAAGTTAATGCTGGTGGATGAGACATGTAAGATGAATGAGGAGAATCGTGAGAAGTTCAGTGATTACCCTCAACACATGCAAGCTGCAGAACACTTATATACTCTTGATCAGAAGTTAAGGTCGATGCCGTTAACTTATTAGTCCATGAATGCACTGATAATGACTCAATGGTGATTTAGAGTTTGATATAAGTTGGTTTCAATAGAAGTACGATAACCTAGCTAGCGTTAGCCGCGTGTGAAATGCAAAAAGGGCTAGGTTTCAGATCTGTTTTACTTCTACTCTATTTTGTTCTGCTAGAGCGAATTGAGGGTGACATCTTTTACATCTTTGGGACTAGATGGTGTTTCTTTTGTAGCCTTTGGGAAATGCTATAGGAGTGTGAAATGTCCTAGGGTGTTTCCGTTGCCTGAAACGATAGTTCCGATGCTTTCTCGTTCATTAAATTCAAAGTCGATGAGATAGCTGTGATGTTGTAGCTTGGGCAATATGTGGCGGTGGAGTATATCGCTATTGAGCTGTCGAATCTCGGTGACCCATGAAATCTCTTCTTTGTGTAAATCTATTTTAATCTTGAGCATTTATTACCTTTTAGTTTATTGACTGTTTTTTCGCGTGATAGTTGGTACCAATGGGTTTGTCGTGTTGTTCTGCGTGACATAACTGTGCCTTGTGTTTATTACATTTGTATTTAAGTGCTCGATCTATTCTGACTTCGCTGACAAAAGAGCAAATGACGATAGATCGGTAGTAGGATCGAATTTAAAAGCTATTGAATGACTATCTGGGTGAAAGCTGACGCAGAGATGGTGTAACGAGGGAATCGAGAACTGTCTATGTGGAACTTGGACTTACTTTAGCATTAACAGCTCTATAGATTAGAGCCAGGTGGCGAACTATACGCCTAGTTTTCAAAATTACAACCCTATTTTCAATTAAATTCAAAAATATTTTTGGGTGATTTACCATCGGTTACTGAAGGTTAAATGAGCGAAGGTCAGGGATTTGACCATGATATCTGACTGAGTCTTGGCTTTTCAGCTGTTCGTATTCGTTGTCATTAGTGGGTTTAATTGATCAGCTAATTTGGTGATGATTAAGTCTCTGTTGTATATGATCTTTACATTGTAAATTACAATCCATGATTTTGGGGTTCAGCGTTGTAATTACAGGGTTTTTGGGTGCTTTCCCCATCTGTTTTTTTCTTCAGGTTGATGAGTATTTTCCTCTTCGCGTCTTTTTGATATTTCTGATTCCTAATACCTCTCCTGACTACGCAAAATATGAATACTCACTTTTACATTTCTGAATAATAAAGTTGTTGTATCGCCAATTTAGTGCAAATATAATTGATAATAGTTCTCACTTGCGTTACAAGTTTGTTGTCAATCCAATGACAGACTTTAAATTATCGTTATTTAGCAGTTGTGTACGCCCCATGCTCGTCTATGAGTAATGTGACTTTCATTGTCATGAGTGGTGGTTTGTATCAATGGCAAAGGAAGAAACATGAAGAAAACAATCAATTCAGTTCGCCAGTTATTGAGCGGGCTTGCCATCGTTCTAGCATCATCATTCATGATGACCGCGCATGCGGAAACCGTCACCATTGAGCATGTGAAAGGCACAGCGCAGTTTACTGAAGTATCACAGCGAGTGGTGGTTCTAGGCCACGGTAGCTTAGACGTGCTCGATAAAATTGGTGTACAGCCAGTTGGCGCGCCTCATAGCTTGCTGCCTGATTACCTAGCTTCGTACAAAGATACGACGGCAAATACAGGCTCTTTAAGCGAACCTGATTTTGAAGCTATCTACATGTTGAAGCCTGACATCATCATCGCGGAAAACCGCATGCTTAAGGTTTACGACAAACTGGCACAAATTGCTCCTACTGTCATGTTTTCTATTGAAGGCGACAAGTACTGGGCTGATGCTCAGCAAAACTGGCGTGTGCTAGGCGACATCTTTGGTAAGCAAGCTGAAGTCGAAGCGATCATTAAAGAGACTCAAGCTTCTATCACAGCGGTAAACGACAAAGTAGCGTCTGACGAAACTTCAGCAATGATGCTAATGAACAACGGTAACAACATTGCGATGTTCAACAAAGGCAGCCGTTTCTCAATCATCTTTGATGACTTTGGTTTCGTGGAATCAAAGAGTGCAACTGTGGCTCCGATCAAAGGAACACACGGCAACCTAATCTCTTTTGAATACATTGCTGATGCAAAACCGGAAGTGCTTTACGTGCTTGACCGCGAAAAAGCGATTGGCAAATCAGAAGGTCGCGCTCAACAACTGTTTGATAACCCACTGGTTGCGGCAACACCTGCAGCGCAGCACGGCAATATCGTTTACCTTGATTCAAGTGCTTGGTATCTGGCTGGTGGCGGTGTGACGGCGATTCACAGAATGATTAGTGACATTGAACGTACGATTCAATAGTTACTAACCATCAGATTTTCGGGCTTATAAGAGTGTTCTTATAAGCCCTTTTTCACTTTTTTATACGGGCTACCCGAGACCTATCTTTAGTATTATTCCTATGTTGAAACCCATTGCAGCTGCTGTATTTCTTGTTGTGTTATGCGTTGCGTCATTGATGATTGGAGTCGCTGAAATCAGTTTTAGTGACTTCTTCAATGGCAACCAACACGCCAATTCTATTTATATTGTTAGTCGGATTCCTCGACTACTCGCGATCGTGCTTGCCGGAGCGGGATTGAGTGTTTCTGGCTTGATCATGCAGCAAATCGTACAGAACAAGTTTGCCGCGCCTTCGACGATGGGCACCATTGACTGTGCGATGTTGGGTTACATTGTCGGCATTCTAGTGCTAGGCAATGCTGCGCAATGGAGCTACTTAGGCTTTATCTTCGCGTTTGCAGTGTTTGGCACCATGCTATTGGTTCGCTTCCTACAACACCTCAAGTTTAAGAACGCGGTATTGGTGCCTTTGATTGGCATTATGTATGGCAACGTTGTTTCGTCTCTAACAACCTTTATTGCTTATAAGTACGACTTAGTACAAACCATGTCGGCATGGACTATGGCGAACTTTGCGAGCGTGTTGCAGGGCAGCTATGAAATCCTTTATCTCGCGGTGCCTGCTTGTGTATTGGCTTACTATTTCGCGAGCCAGTTCAGTGCGGCGAGCATCGGTGAGAGCTTCGCGAAAAACATCGGTTTGAATTATCAGAAGATCGTCTTCATTGGTGTTGCGTTAGTGGCTATCAGTGCCTCCTCTGTGGTGATGATCGTTGGTGTTATCCCATTCCTTGGCCTTATCGTGCCGAATATCGTGTCGCTGATGATGGGCGATAACATGAAGAAGATTCTGCCTTGGACTGCCTACTGGGGGGTGATCTTGGTGTTGGCTTGTGACCTGCTAGCTCGAATCGTCATCTTCCCTTATGAGATTCCAATCTCGATGGTAATCAGCATCTTTGGTGGCATGATTTTTATTTACCTAATCATGAGAGACAAGTCGAATGCGTGATTCAGTAAAAATTGCGATTCTGGCTATCGCGTCTTTGGGTATGACAGCGCTATTCATCGGGCAGGGGCTGACGTGGGATAACTACGAGTTCTTCTTGTCTCTGCGCCTACCAAAATTGCTGTCGATTGTGTTGGCGGCGGTAGCGATCTCGGCGTCGTCATTGGTTTTCCAAACCATTACTAATAACCGAATTCTAACCCCCTCCATCTTGGGCTTTGACAGCTTGTATATGCTGGTACAAACGGTACTTCTGTTTGTGTTTGGCAGTGCTAGCTTCTGGGTGATTGACTCGATCGCAAACTTTTCGATGTCTGTGACTGTGATGATCTTGTTCTCGTTTGCTCTGTTCCATTTCTACTTTAAGAGCAAGCGAAACAACGTATTCACACTGCTGTTGATAGGCATCGTATGTGGCAGCGTATTCTCGAGTTTGTCTAACTTCTTGGCGATGTTGATTGACCCGAACGAGTTCGCGGTGCTGCAGAATGTGATGTTCGCAAGTTTCAATAACGTGAAAGGCGAGTTGGTTTACCTCAGCCTTATTCCTTTGGGTTTGAGCTTGCTTGGCCTTTGGTTGTTAGCGCCTAAGCTTGATGTACTTTGGCTTGGTGTTGATAACGCAACAAGCTTGGGTGTGAACACCAAACGACTGACTCAGATTACCTTGGTGATTGTGTCAGTGATGGTCGCGGTATCGACTGCTTTGGTTGGCCCAGTGCTGTTCTTTGGCTTGATCACCGTAAGCTTAGCTCGCCAGATATTCCGATCTTATCAGCATCGTGTGCTTATCATCGCAAGCAGCTTACTAGCGATCGTTCTATTGGTTTCTGGCCAATGGTTTATCGAAAAAGTGATGGCGTTTGAAACCACTGTGAGTGTGATTATTAACTTGGTCGGCGGTTTGTATTTTATGTTCTTGTTGTTACGCACCAGAATTCAGTAAAGGTAGTAAGTAGTGATTAAATTAACAGGTTTAAGTAAGAAGTATGGCAAGTCACTCGTGGTTGATGATGCCAGTGCTATGTTCCCGAAAGGCGAAGTGACTTCTATCATTGGCCCAAATGGTGCGGGTAAAAGTACACTGCTTTCAATGGCGAGCCGCTTAACAGACAGCGACGCGGGTGAAGTGGTCATTGGCGATAAGTTACTGGCTGAGTGGGATACCAAAGAGCTAGCGAAGCACCTTGCCGTGTTAAGACAATCAAATAACATCAACATGCGATTTACGATTCGTGAATTGGTCTGTTTTGGTCGTTTCCCACACTCTCAAGGTCGCTTGAAAGACGAAGATCATAAGATCGTCGATACAGCACTAGAACACCTTGGCATTACTGACATCCAAAACAAATACCTTGATGAGTTGAGTGGCGGTCAGCGTCAAATGGCGTTTATCGCGATGGTTGTGGCGCAAGATACGGATTATGTGTTCTTAGATGAGCCTCTGAACAATCTTGATATTAAACACTCGGTCGAAATTATGCAGACGTTGCGTCGTTTAGCGCATGAGTTCAATAAAGCGGTCGTTATCGTGATTCATGACATCAACTTCGCTTCTTGCTACTCGGATAACATTGTCGCGATGAAGAAAGGTAAAGTGGTTAAGTCGGGTAAGGTTTCGGAAGTGGTTGAAAAATCAGTGATGGAGTCGATCTATGAGATCCCATTTGAGATTCGTGAGTTCGATGGTGTTCGAATCTGTATGTATTATTCTGGTCGTTAGATTACTGAATAACTCGGTTGTTTTGCTTTCTAGCCGTTGAACGAAAAGAGCTCCCATATGAGGAGCTCTTTTTGTTTTCGGATAGTATCTGTGTTGTTAGTGAAATGTTGCAATGCAAAGGTAATTCCCCTTGTATAATAATAACTTAACTGACGTAATATTGACTGGTCGTACTTCTAATAACGCCAGTTTGAAGTCACTCACAGATCTACTCTTCATTTTTGAAAATCAATTGCTTTTTTTCTGCTTAACCTCTGAAAACCGTTCTACACTATGGTTATAACTGTTTGATTTGTATACGAGGTATCAATGAGTCGGAAACCCATAGTGTTAGTCGTGGATGACACCCCAAGTAACTTGGATGTGTTAACGGCAATACTCAAAGATACCTATCAAGTGAAAGTGGCGATTAACGGCACCATTGGTATCAAGATTGCGAAGATGGTGCCGCAGCCAGACCTTATCCTCCTTGATATCATGATGCCTGACATTGATGGTTACGAGGTTTGCCGCCAACTTAAAGCTCAGCCGAATACGGCTCACATTCCTATCATTTTCGTGACCGCCACAATTGGTCCAGAAGCCGAAGTGAAAGGCTTGTCTTTAGGTGCTGTCGATTACCTAACGAAACCAATTACGCCTGAAATCGCGCTCCAGCGTGTCAAAACCCACATCGCGTTGTATGACCAACAACGAGCGCTGTTCCATCAAGTGAAAGACAAAACCGTCGAGATCAACCTAGGTAAACTTGAGACGCTCAATATCTTAGGGAGAGCAGCGGAATTTAAAGACAACGAAACGGGTATGCACGTTAAGCGCATGAGCCACTACTGTGAGGTGCTAGGCAAGGCGTTGGGCATGACTGACGAAGATGCCGAAACGCTCCGTGACGCGGCGCCAATGCACGATATTGGTAAGATAGGTATCCCTGATAACGTGTTGCTTAAGCCCGGAAAACTCGATGCGGAAGAGTGGGCGATCATGCAGAAGCACGTCGAGTATGGTGTGGAGATTTTAGGGCAGCAAAGTGATTCAAAACTGATGCGCATGGCGATTCAAGTGGCGCAGTATCACCATGAGAAATGGGACGGCTCTGGTTACCCGAGTCAAGTGGCAGGGGAAGATATCCCACTGGTTGGCAGAATTGCTGCTGTGGCTGATGTGTTTGATGCTCTAACGGCAGAACGCCCTTATAAAAAAGCTTGGAGTGTCGAAGATGCTTTGGCTTTAATCACTGAGCAGAAAGGTAAGCATTTTGACCCGACTATCGTTGATCTGTTTTTCATTAAATTGCCAGAGATTCTAGAGATTAAAGAGAAGTTCAAAGATGAGTGACCTCTGGCAGATGTGGGGTAAGTGGGGTAAGCGTTATGTCATCGCCATAATTTTGTTTGTTGTATTCGTTGTTCGTGCCGCTAGCGTTAACGCTGAGGCTGCTCCGGATCAACAACCAAACCTATGGCAAGATCCTGATCGTGAAATCACGTTTGTTACACTATCCAGTCATTATCCTTACTCATTTATTGGTGATGACGGAAAAGTCGACGGGATTATTCGAGATTGGGCTTACGATCTTGAAGAGCGTTTCAACGTAAAAACCAACTTCATCAGCGTAGATTCTCATGCTGAAGCAAAGCAAGCTTTGTTAGACGGGAAAGGCGATGTGTTTCCGTTTCAACAGTTTGATCCCAGCGAAGGAGGACGTTTCCTTCAAACTGATCCTTATATCTCGTACCAAATTGCCGTCATTCTTCCTACCGAAGATCATCTCAATAATAAAATAGAGCAAGAGGCCAAAAGGCGAATTGCCATGGTTCGAGAAAGCATCGACCTAAAGCGATCTGGCGTGCAGCTTAGTTCGATTGAGAGAGTTGAATTCGATACGGCCATTGATGCTATTCGTGCATTAGAAGATGGGTCGGTTGATGGCTTACTGGCTGAACCTGTAACCACCATGGATCTTGCTCATAAAAGCGGAGTCGAGAATTTAGCGGTCAACCATGTACTTGATCGCTGGAAGAACATCAAAGCAGCCATGGTTATTCGTTCAAACGACAATGAGCTGCTTAACTTATTGAATCAACAGATTGCAACGTTTGATATCAGTAAAAAGAACCGCATTTTATCTAAATGGTTAGATGACTCGCCTTATCGCTCTCCCATTAAAGGTGTATTTGGATTCGGCAACCCGCCTTACATGTATCCAGACAGTACTTCTGTTGGCTTAGAGCATGACATTATGCAAAGGGCATTGAACGATATGGGGTATCGATTGGGTGACGTTGTCACTTTGCCTCGTACTGCAGCTCGTCAAGCTATCGATAACAACAACTCAATATCATTTGTTTCTGGCGTTCAACTTGATGACTCTTCATTGCACTTTGTCAGTGACAAGGTGATGGATGTTGATTTTGTGCCAGTGTCATTAAAGAGGCGTAAGCTGGATTTGAAGTCGGCAAAAAATTTGTCCTTAGGTGCATTGTTGTTCGATGAAACATCGCCGATTAAAAACTCCGTAGAAGTGTTGGAAAGCCAATTGAGCATTGATCGGATAGATGATCTCGACAGCTTAGAGTCGGCGTTTTCCCAACTGAGAGCTCAAAATGTTGATCTCCTGATGGTAGAAAGGCGCGTATTAACCTGGTTTGTCACCAATACCCGGTTTATTGAAATGCGCGAGATTCAGATCCATGAAGATTATAAAGTCAGTTATCCCATCTACGTGGATTTCAGGGGGGCTGAGCTAAGAGACCGCTTCAATGCCGCATTGGCAAACCTGAAAAGGGAAGACGGGGAGTTTGAGCCAATTCTTAGAAGACAAATTAAGAACGACCTGACTCCGGTTCTGAAGAAGGCCGATATTATTGCTCAAATCTCAGCGTACTTTATTGTTAATGATCGCTTTGACGAATTGCCTAAGATTTTTGACATATTTGATGCAGATAATACTTTCATGGTTATTTCGGCACTGGCTGATAATAATAAGCGACCGCTTGAATCTTGGTTCCTAGGAGATGTATCAACGCCATCATTGGACAAGAAAAACACCTCTAAATTGTCATCCGTAACGAAAGGCGTTGGCTATAAAACGCAGACGGGCAGCACCAATGCTGGGTTTATGACGTTCTATTTCGATGTGGATTCCGTGGAAGGAAGTTATGTTTATTTCCCTGCCATTGAGCAGTTTGATTCATTCGGAGATGGTGCAAAACGTTATATTTCAGATGTTTATCAATCGAACAGTTTAGCCGGTGAACTTCTTAATCTTAGTCAAAATGAACGTCAGTGGATAAAATCTCATCCAGTATTGAAAATCGGTATTGATCCTAACTCTTTGCCTTATGAAGCCGTATCGAGCAAAGGGGAATACATCGGCATGATCGATGATTACCTAAAGCTGATCGAGCAGAAAACAGGTTTACGCTTGGAACATGTTGATGTCGGCAGTTGGCAGGAGACTCGACGACTCGTTGACCATAGAAAAGTGCACCTTGTGTCGGCCGCTGTGGAGAATCGTTCGCTTGGCGAGGGCGTGAAGGCGGGTAAGCCGTTATTTTCTAGTCGTTTGGCTATTGCCTCAAGACGAGATGTGAACAGCCTTGTCTTAGAAGAAGCTGCAGGTTGGAAAATAGGTATTTTAGAAGGGGGAGCCAACACAGAAGCTATTGTGGATAGTTACCCTGAGATCAATTGGTCGATGGTGTCATCGACTAATGATGGATTAGAGCTCGTCGAATCGGGTGAGTTTGATGCGATGATTGATACCGTTGACGTCTTAAATTACTTAATCGACTCATTTGGCTATCGAGGAATTGGCATCATCGGTCGATTAGACTTCTTCCTGTCGCCAACTCTGCATGTCATCAAATCTGAACCTTTGATGTTGTCTATTGTGAACAAAGCGATAGGCAGTATCTCAGCTGAAGAACACCAGAAGATCTCTGCAAAATGGGCTGCACCCAAAGCGATAGAAAGAGTTGATTATCAATTGGTTTACACCATTTCGGTTTTTTCTCTGGTGATCCTTCTTCTTATTATTTTCTGGAATCGTAAATTAGCGAAGCAGATCAGTATTGCTAAGGAAGCGACCGAAGCTCTGGAAAAGGCGCAGAACCAACTCTACAACATGCTAAATAGCTCTCCAATTGCAGCCAGCGTGGTATTTGAAGAAGAGGTTCGTTACGCGAATGATACGGCGAAACGTTTGTTTGGCGTGGATAATCAGGCGTTGTCTTCTATCGACGTCGCTGCTATCCATGACTCGCTGAGCGTTCGTGATGGCGTGCATAAAGAGCTCGACCTTAACGGTAAAGTTGAAAATAGGGAGTTGGTACTCAGAAAGTCTGATGGAACCCGATTTGTTGCTTTGGTCAGTTACTATCTTTTTGAGATTGATGGGGAAGTCGCCACACTATTTTGGGCATTCGATATTTCAGAAATGAAGCGCCTTAACGAACAATTGGAAGAAGAAAAACAGAGAGCCGATTTGGCGAGCCAAGCTAAATCGGAATTTTTAGCTAATATGAGCCATGAGATAAGAACCCCAATGAATGCCATTATTGGCTTGTCTTATCTGGCGATTGGCGAAATATCTAATCCTGTCGCTCGAAATTATATTGAGAAAGTGCACCGTTCTGGCCATTCGTTACTCGGTATCATCAATGACATCCTTGATTTCTCAAAGATAGAAGCTGGACAACTTGTTATTGATAACGTCCCGTTTGATCCCGTAACGACCTTTAAAGATGTGATTGAGCTGATGGAGTCGAAAGCGGCTGAGAAGCAGCTCAATTTGTCGATGGTCATAGACTCTGAGTTAGACACGCCATTGCAAGGCGATCCATTGAGGTTGTTCCAAGTCATACTCAACCTTGTGGGTAACGCGATTAAGTTTACGGAAAAAGGCAGCGTAGCGTTAACGGTGGAGCATGTTGACTCGAACGATAGCAGTCTAACCATGAAGGTGAGTGTGATGGATACCGGGATAGGCATCTCGGATGGGAACCGTCACAAGCTGTTTGAAGCCTTTAGCCAAGCGGATACCACAACGACACGTCGGTTTGGCGGTACAGGGCTTGGACTCAACATTAGCCAGAAATTAGTGCATGCGATGGGCAGTCAAATTACGGTGGAGAGTGTTTACGGGCAAGGCAGTGAGTTCTCCTTTGTACTGACATTGCCACGATCAAGCTCGGATGCGTTAGCCGACTTCAAAGCCCAAGAACTGCAACTGGATTACCAGATAGAGTTCAAAGGCCAAAGAGTGTTATTGGTTGAAGACAATGAGCTGAACCAAGATCTCGCCTTAGCATTTTTCAGTCGCTCTAAATTAAATGCCGATCTTGCTGAAAACGGAAAGGAAGCGCTGGAGTTAGCTAAAAACAACGACTACGAAATAATCTTCATGGATCTTCAAATGCCGATTATGGACGGCTTTGAAGCTACCCGTTTGATTCGTGAATTCGATATAGATGTACCGATTATTGCAATGTCAGCCAATGTTTTTGCTGATGCGAAACAACGAGCGAGGGAAGCGGGTGTCACGGACTTCTTAGACAAGCCTATTGTTATTGATAAAGCGATGTCTCTGATTACTCGATACATTGTTCCTGAGGTATTAGTTGAAGGTAGAACGCATTCAGATGCGATACAGACAGGTGATTCTGATGAGAGTGCGGAATTACACTCTGATACTTACATAAAACCGCCTGTTTTCTCTCAGTCGAGGTTTGAGCAACTGACTTATCATGATGTGAAACTGCAAGCCAAAATGCTTGATAGGTTCTGCAAAGGATCACCAGACATGATGTCGGATGCTTTTGATAGCTTAGTACAAGGCGAATGGGAGACGTTAGAGCGTAATCTACATACCTTAAAAAGCATGGCAGCTTCGATTGGTGGGTTGCGATTGGCAGAGTTACTCAGTGATTTAGAAAGCAAAGCTCATAACAAGGCGTGTGATGAAGAGGATCTTAAACAAGGTGAGCTTGGGTTAATTGAACTGATTAAAGCAGTTGAGATCAGCTTTGATGTGCCTGGTGCCAAAGGATCTAATACGACAAGTTCTGAAGTAGCCGATGTGAGTCTTGCTGATACCTCTGACTCACCGAGCATCACGTCAGAACAGCATGCTCAGTTGCTATCACTGCTGGATGCGTATGATAACGATGCAACTCAATATGTGACTGAGTTACTGGCACAGTATCCACATTCTGTTGTTCTTAAAGATGTTCAAAGTGCGTTAGATAATTATGACTTTGAACGAGCCAAAGAGGGGCTTGGCGCTTCTGAGTAGTTGTCTTTTATAAATATCACTTCAACATTAAAGCCTTTAGCTCTTACAGCGAAATAACGCGCTAGCTAAAGGCTTTAAATCTATCTATACCGAACTAACCACTCACATTCTGTTTGATCAATTCAACAACCGTATCGTATCGGTGCGGCAGTTTTCGGTTTCGTTTTTGAACCAGATACAACGTTTCCTCAACTTCTACCTTTGGCGGCACAACGTGTAGCTTGTCTCTATCTGGGAAGTGTTCAACCGCGCCAGCCGGTAACACGGTAAAACCTAATCCTTTTGATACGGGTAGCAAGATCTGGTGAAGCTGATTGATGTAGCCAGATCTTGGTATCTCATTAACGTTGATGTTCGCTAAGTCTTTATCTCCGCAAAGGTCGAAATACAAAGACAGATAGTGTGCGGAATCTGGGTGGGCAATAAGGCCAATGTCGTTCAATACTTGCGGCGTTATCTCTAAATCAGCAAGGCTGTGGTGAACAATAAGACACAGTGCTTCTTTACCGATGACTTGGCTTTGGTAGTAGCTGTCGTTCGGGGAATGTCTAACAATGCCGATATCGGTAGTGCCTTCACTTAGGTCATTCAATATCTTTTTGTTTGGAGCTGCTTCTAAGTTAATGCTGAGCTCTTGGTGTTGCTGCTGAAGTTCAAGAAGCTTGGGATACAGACGCAAAGAGAGTGAACCAGAGCAAGACAAGTGACATTGCCCAGCATAAGGATTATCAAAACTCAGAGACTCAAAAATATCTTCTTGGTCTTTCTCTAGTTTGATCGCATAGCGATACATAATCCGACCCTGTTCGGTCAGTTCGAAGCTCTTGTTTTCTCGAGATAGCAGGTCACAATTACAAGCTTGTTCAAGCTTCTTGATGTGTTGGCTGACTCCAGGTTGTGTCATATACAACTTTTCTGCCGTTTGGGTGAAATGGCCAACTTCAACCAGAGTCTTAAACGTATTGAGCCAAAGTGGATTAATCATACTCACCTTCAAATACTAAAGCCTATAAATAACAAAGCCAATAAATAACAGAAAATTATTATTATCTTAAGTAATGATAATTTCAACTCTAGCGTCTTAAGTAACGCTAATCAAAGTCATGTGGTGGTAGCACTTTATATTGGTCTATTGGTCGCTTTGTAGAGTTGCTATGAGTAACAAAGTGTTGCGACTTTGTTGAATTTTTGGTCTATTGACCAACTGTGCTCATATTTAGGAACGAAGATGAATAGAAATGTTTGGCTGCTTTCACTGTGTCAGGCCTTGTTGATGACGGGTAACATATTACTGATCTCTGTGATTGGTTTGATCGGTAAGCAGATTGCACCCAGTGTCAGCATGATCACCTTGCCGGTTGCACTGCAGTTTTTGGGTTTAATGGCAGCCACTATTCCAGCATCTTTAATTTCAGGCAAGTTAGGGAGAAAGCGAGGATTTAGCATTGGTAATGTGGTTGGCATTACAGGAGCTAGTCTTGCCACCTACGCACTGTCTCAACAACATTTCTATTTGTTTTGTTTCGCTACGTTCTTACTTGGGATAGGCATAGGTTTTGGCACGCTTTATCGTTTTGCTGCAATCGAGGTGTGTGATGAAAATGCCCGTCACCGAGCGATCTCTATCTCGATGGCTGGTGGCGTTTTAGCCGCGGTATTAGGACCAAATTTGGCGATTATGTCGCAACAGTGGTCGCAAGATGGCTTGTACATTGGTGCTTTTGCTTCTTTGATTGGATTGAACATTCTTGCGTTACTCATCTTACAAACAATTCAGTTTCCAAAAGTCTCTTTTAATAGTCAGGCACCTAAATCCGATCCTCTCAGTGTGATAGTAAAAGCGCCTAACTTTATTGGCGCAGTGTTTGCTGCCATGGTCGCTTATGCGGTGATGAATATCCTGATGACAGCAACGCCATTGGCAATGATTGGTTGTGGCTTTGACTTTACCAAAGCAGCGGGCGTCATTGAGTGGCACGTATTGGGGATGTTTGTTCCTGCATTCTTTACTGGTTCACTTATCGAGAAGTTTGGCTCAAGAATGATGATCTTGGCAGGCGGGGTTCTGTTCGTCGTCTGTATCGCGATTAACATTCATGGCGAATCTATCTGGCACTTCAGAGCGGCTCTAGTTGTGCTTGGTGTCGGTTGGAACTTTATGTTTATCGCGGCAACAGGTTTGTTTAGTCAGTCCTACCAATCGCAGAATAAAGCTAAGGCACAAGCGTTTAATGAATTTATTGTCTTTGGCTGTGTGACGATTACCGCCATGCTCTCTGGCTGGCTAGAATCGACAGCAGGGTGGCAGAACCTCAATATCTACGTATTACCATTCGTGTTAGCTGTTATCTTGCTGTTCGCATTCAGTGCTCGTAAATCGCGTATTCAAAAGCAGCCTGTGTAATGGCTCATCGAATGGTGGTTCAGTAAATTTGTTACTGTGATTAAAACCCTAGTATCTCGAACTGCGACCAATAAAAAGCCCTACCAAATCGGTAGGGCCTTTGCTTACGGCTTAAATAATAACGTTTTCTTAAAACTGCTGTCGTGGCTTATATCCTGTGACAACAGTACTTAAGCTTGTGTTGTAAATACGCATGACAGAGCCAGCGATGATTTACAGGTCGACCAAAATTGTCTTAGTGGTAATCCCACCTTGGTCATCGATTATCTTCAGTGTCACCTCGTGCTTTCCGTATGAAGGGAAGATTGACGTGAATGTGCGACCTCGTTTCACCTTTCCGTTTGGAAGTGTCCACTCGGTATCAACAATACGACCATCGCTGTCTGAACTTGTAGACCACATGGTTACCCAGCGGCCCAAGTGAATGTACTTCGCGCTCGCTTCTGGAAGGGCGTTTGGAGATTCAACACTCACTACGGAGCTAAATGAAGCGGTAGCGCCTTTGTCGTCGACAACAGTCAAGTTCACCGTGTATTCGCCCGCTTGCTCGTAAGACCAAGTTGGTGCCACTTCGTTACTTGTTGTGCCGTTGCCAAAGTCCCATAGGTAACGGGCGATCTCACCGTCTTGGTCTGAGCTGAAGTTGTTTGCAGAAACAGTCAGACCAGTCACATTAAGCTCGAAGTTCGCAGTAGGAACGATGTTGTGTTGGCTTACTTTAGATAAGCGAACCACACCGTATTCGTTGTTATCACTCTGATTCACAATATCGACCGCTAAACCAAACTCCGTCAGGATGCGTCCTGAATCTAGTGCTTGAGGCGATGTGTAATCTTGGTCATCCGAGAAGCTAGCATTGCCAACCAAACTGGTATCTTCGAGTACATCATTATCGCTGTTTACAAGGCGCATTGGAGTATGATCTTTGAGTGAAAACGCAGCGTCTCGAACTTGGTAGCGTGTTTGAGCCACTTCACCAGAGTTTGCCCACACCATGGCATTTTGGTCTGCATCGACCACGCCTAACCAACCTTCACCAGGGTGTTTACCTACCCAGTTGTCGGTGAGTGATTCGTCGACGTACCAAATGATCAATCCTGGGTCGAATGACATCAGTTGTCCCATGCGTTTGATGTTCGCTAGGCCTTCATCAACATCCATGTGGCTGCGCCACTGCAATAGATAGTAGTGCTGCGCTTGATGGAATCCATTACTCAGCTTGTAACCATTAAGGGAGAAGGTGGAGTTGCTTTCACCATCATCTATTGAGGTCACTTCACCATCGACAACCACAGCAAGGTTATCTAAATAGAAGCCTTCCATTGCTAAGCCGCCATCGGTGATGTACTCAAATGAAAGTTCAACTTCTTGTCCTGCCCATTGTGAAACGTCGAACTCAGCGTTAACCCATCCGCCAGATTCGCCGCCAATAGCAGGAACGAGGCCCGTGTTGTATGGGTCGTCCATTGAGGTAATGTTGCCTGCAATGGCTTGTCCGTTGATTAGCACGCGCGCAAAGTCGTAGTCTTTTTCAATCTCATACCAAGTTTTGAAAGACAGCAGTGCAGAATCACCCGCTGGGATCATCAACTTGCGAGTCATACTGTTTTTCAGATCATCGCCTTTTTGAGAGTGGAATGAATACTCGCCCTCAAAGGGTTTCAGACTTTCAATCTGCTTTTCAGGAAGATCCACTTTGATCATGTTAGGACGACTGTTATCCGTTGTTTGGAACAGCGTATACACTTGTGGGTTGTCTTCTAGGTCATCAATCGAGAGCTGATCATCGTTAACCCAACGTCCGCCAATCGATTTCTGTAGGAAGTGTTTTGCCCAAGAGCTGAATGCCGTTGGTTGTGTACCACCAATTTGACCAGCCCAACTGCCCGAAGACATGATTGACCAGTAAGAAACCGGTTCGCCTCTGCCTGTGTATTGCGTGTCATACTCGTCTGGTAAGCCTAAATCATGACCATATTCGTGGGCACAAACACCTGCAGCCGCATCAATCGGTTGAATGGTGTAATCGAACGCCGCGTATTGGCCACCAAATCGATCTGGAAGCGAGCTAGAAGTACCTTCCAGTACATGAATGCGACCAAGGTTGAATCGGTGAGACCAAATCGCATCAGGGCCTAACACGCCACCACCGGCTTCTTCGCCTACCGATGCATGAAACACCATCAGGTGATCAATCACACCATCGGGTTCGCGGAAATTTCCGTCACCGTCGTAATCGGCAAGGTTGATACTCGGATCTTGAGCCAGTTGATTCAGCGCTTCACGAACCAGTTCTTGGGCGTTTAGGTCGTTGTCGGTGGTAGGGGAGTTGCCACCATAGAATGACGCAGGCTTAGAGGCGCGATACCAACCTGCCGCTTGACCTGCAACGCTGTAACTGTCGCCTGATTCGCTTTGGTAATATTGGCGCATCGAGATTAGGTTTTCGCCATTTGGCCCTGTGTAGCCAGAATTTGAAAACAACAACTCTTGATAATGTTCAGGGCTGTAGCTCCCGTAGAGCATCTGCGTGTGCTCTTCGGTCAACTTGTTGTCATCCCAGTTCAAATCAGGGAAATCGACCAATAGAGCGAGTACTTTATCGGTGCGCTTGGTGCCGACTTCTAAAGCAAAGACACTCGCTTTTTTAACGCCAGACCCTTTCTCAATGGCTTTGAGTATTTTCGCTCGTTGTTCAAGTGCTTTTTTACCGAATTGAGCATCGCCTTTGAAACCGGAATTGATCTTATTTTTTAAGTAACGGTTAAGCGCATCGCGCTTTGCCGCATCGGTTGCATCTTGGTCGACTAAGCCTTGTCTAACTAGCATTTCAATGAGTTTGTCTTCATTAACTACGCCTAAATCAATAGGTGTTTTTGCATAACCACTGACGCTAAATAGAGTAAGCATTGCTGAAGCCAACAATGTTTTTCTCATCATTTTCATTATATTTCCTTTTTGTATTTCCATGTCGATATCAGTATCAACTTGCCTTATTCGGATCTGTTGTCCGAGTTTGGCCTAATACACTCTTGTGGTGTCTTATTTAACTGACGTGTGTTTGTTGTATGTTTTTTACCTTCTATCTCTTTTGTATTGGTTGTCTCTTTTCTATTTTTTGAATCAAACGGAGTGCTCTTCACTTTTTTAGCGTTGAGATAGATACGCAAAGCTTCTTGATTTTCCTCATAGGTTAAGCCTGAACAGATAACACCTTGTTTTATCAATGACTTCAGCAATAGTTCGTCGTTCTCAATAGTGGAAGCCTGTGACAGTGAGGAAAAAATTAGAACCATTAAAGCCATTGTTTTGTGTGACATTATTATATCAAGCCATCAGTTTTGATTATGTAACAAAATATATTTATAAAATTTACCAATCAAATGGATAATTATTACAATTAATTATTCGTTCCGGTTTCAACATTTAGAGTTAATATAAAATAAGGAGTGTTATTTATTCTATTGTCAGTTATTTAATGGGTTTTGTTGAATGAATAGTTGATAGTTTGGATGTTTAATAACATTGATTAGGTCGTGGTTATTATTCTGGAGGGCGCTTTATACAAGGCGTTGGGTTCTAACTAATAAGATGATTTTTTATTATCGGTGTTTTAAAATACGCATGTAATAACTGAGTCATTAGTAAATACCCATGCTCAAATTATTTTTACTCAAAATATCAATAATTAGGGTATTAAGCGCGATTTAAAGTGCTTCAAGAGAACAGATTTCACAATAGCTCGATCAAATGGAGTTATCAGATAAGAAAAAGAGCCCGCGTTTAGGCTTTTTAGTTCGTGTACGCGTTAGCGATTTACTTATGGTTGAGTAGAGGATTGCCATGGTTAAGACATCCAAGCTTACTAAAGGCTTTGTTGAATGAGTGCTGTGCAAAGATTTAAACATTCGTACATTCCATACCTCTGTTTCAATGAGAACCATGAGATTTAAACTGTAGGTAACTTAGATGATTTATAAATGTTGATTTGAGAAGAAGCGTGAAGCGTTGAGCTTTGTGAGGTGTCGAGCGTATTTTTGTATAAATAGCAGGCATTTACACAAAATGTGACGTTCACATTTTGTCATAACTTTAATAATTGTATATATTCCTCGCCTAAAATAATAATTAACCTAAGTTAATATAATGACTGTCAGCTCATCTACTCAATCTCGTGAAACGCTTCTCAGCGAAAACGAACAACTTGTCTCTACCACTGATTTAAAAGGCGTGATTACGTACAGTAATGATGCTTTTTGTCGCATAGCGGAATACAGCCAACAAGAATTGCTAGGGCAACACCACAATATCGTAAGGCATAACGATATGCCGAAAGCCGCTTTTGCTGATATGTGGGTTAACCTAAAGCAAGGTAAAGCTTGGCGTGGCATCGTAAAAAACAAAACCAAATCTGGTGGGTTTTACTGGGTCGATGCTTATGTAACTCCAATTTACGACAATGGTAAGGTGAGTGGCTACCAATCTGTTCGTGTTAAGCCAAAGAATGAATGGATACAAGTTGCAGATAAGGCTTACCAAGGCCTCTTGAAGGCTGAAAAGTCGGGTCGCCAATGGTCATTAAAGATCAGTGACAGTGTTCGTTACGCCGTGTTGCTAGGCTCTTTGGCTGCGCCGTTAATTTCAAATCTCATTGAAGTAGGGCAAGTATCACAATGGTTGTTGAGCCTACTTCCTGTTTCAGCATTAGCACTGCTTTTCCGACAAGAGCTGATTGATACTCCACTGCAGTTGAAAAAGCTGCAATCTAAATTCGATAGTGTTAGTCGTCTTGTTTATTCAGGTAATAGTCAGTTTTCTATTGCCGATTTTCACTTAAAACTATTGTCTGCAAGAATCCGCACCGTATTAGGTCGTATGACAGACTCTGCCAAGCCGTTACAAGATTTGGCTGACAACTTGAATGCCACGTCATTTGAAGTATCTGAAGCTTTAGATCAACAAACAAAAGATATTCTTCAAGTACGAGAGGCGACTGAAGAGGTTGAAGTCACCGCTAATGAGGTCTCTTCTCGCACAGAAGAAGCGCACCAGATTGTCGATGTGACTTTGCAAACCTGTGCTGGCGCTAAAGAGAGTATTAATCAAACTCATCAAAACTTAGAGAGACTAGCTTCTCAGGCCGAAAAGGCGACTCAAACGACTTACCAACTGAGCGACCAAGCGCAGAGCGTAAGTAAGATAATGGAAGAGATTGGTGGAATCGCCGAACAAACCAACTTGTTGGCCCTGAACGCTGCGATTGAAGCGGCGAGAGCGGGCGAGCAAGGACGAGGCTTTGCTGTCGTTGC
The DNA here is from genome assembly GCF_041439145.1 of Vibrio sp. 1F255. Classification (NCBI taxonomy): domain Bacteria; kingdom Pseudomonadati; phylum Pseudomonadota; class Gammaproteobacteria; order Vibrionales; family Vibrionaceae; genus Vibrio; species Vibrio sp. 1F255. The sequence goes on from NZ_JBGONQ010000037.1 coordinate 23,082, forward strand.
AGACGAAGTCCGTGCATTGTCGGGTCGAACCTCAAAGGCTACGGTTCAGATCAAAGAGAGCATTGATACAATGCTAACGACGATTGAAGGGTGGCAGAAAGATATTCTGGCGAACCGAGAGCAAACGGACGCGTGTGGTGATGTTGCTAAGGTAAGTGCAGAGCGCTTGTCGGAAGTCGAAAACCTAATGCAATCCATGAATGAACTCATGCAGTCTGTTGAAAGTTCTGCTCATAAGCAACGTGAGCTGTCGAGTGAAGTCAATCTGCATATGCAGTCTATCGCCTCGACCGCAGAACAAAACTTAGTGGCAACGCATTCTGTGAAAGACCACTCCACAGAGCTAAAAGAACAAGTCAATGAGTTCTACCAACTGGCAAAGCGTTTCGAAGAAAAATAGCCGTTAGATTTAATCCGAATGAGAGAAAAGACAAAAAAAGCCCCGTATTTTCATGCGGGGCTTTCTGTATGCATCAACCCATTGAAGGGCGAGACAATGTATTCAAGATTAAGCTAGAAGCTCTTTCGCTGTGTTTACTACGTTTTCAGTAGTGAAACCGAACATCTTGAATAGCTCACCTGCAGGTGCAGACTCGCCGAACGTTGTCATACCGATGATCTTGCCACCGAAACCAACGTACTTGTACCAGAAGTCAGCGATGCCAGCTTCTACAGCGATACGTGCCGTTACGTCAGATGGAAGTACAGACTCACGGTACTGCGCGTCTTGTTTGTCGAACGCATCAGTAGCAGGCATAGAAACTACGCGTACTTTCTTACCTTCAGCCGTTAGCTCAGCAGCAGCGTTAACCGCTAGCTCAACTTCAGAACCCGTTGCGATAAGGATAAGCTCTGGCTTGCCTTCACAATCTTTCAGGATGTAACCACCCTTAGCGATGTTTGCTACTTGCTCAGCGTCACGATCTTGTTGTGCAAGGTTTTGACGAGAGAAGATAAGTGCAGAAGGACCATCTTTACGCTCGATTGCTAGTTTCCAAGCAACAGCAGACTCAACTTGGTCACATGGGCGCCATGTGCTCATGTTTGGAGTTAGACGTAGAGAAGCGATTTGCTCAACTGGTTGGTGAGTTGGACCATCTTCGCCAAGACCGATAGAGTCATGCGTGTAAACTTGGATGTTCTGAGTTTTCATCAGAGCAGCCATACGCATAGCGTTACGCGCGTATTCCATGAACATTAGGAACGTTGCGCCGTATGGTACGAAACCACCGTGTAGAGCGATACCGTTCATGATAGCCGTCATACCGAATTCACGTACACCGTAATGGATGTAGTTACCAGAGAAGTCGTTCGCTTCAAGAGACTTAGAACCAGACCACATAGTTAGGTTAGAAGGCGCAAGGTCAGCAGAGCCGCCCATGAATTCTGGTAGCATAGCACCGAACGCTTCTAGAGCATTTTGAGATGCTTTACGTGATGCGATGTTTGCTGGGTTAGCTTGAAGATCAGCGATGATTGCCGATGCTTTCTCTTCCCACTCAGCTGGTAGGTCACCGTTTACGCGGCGTTTGAATTCAGCTGCCAGCTCAGGGTATGCTGCTTCATAAGCTGCAAGTTTCTCGTTCCACGCTGCTTCCTTAGCTGCGCCTGCTTCTTTCGCATCCCACTCTGAGTAAACTTCCGGCGGAATTTCAAAAGGACCGTGCTCCCAACCTAATTCTTTACGTGTTGCTGCAATTTCTTCAGCGCCTAGTGGAGCACCGTGACAGTCGTGCGTACCTGCTTTGTTTGGAGAACCAAAGCCAATCACTGTTTTAGTGCAGATTAGAGTAGGGCGAGGGTCTGCTTTAGCCGCTTCAATCGCTGCGTTGATAGCGTCAGAATCGTGACCATCTACCGCTGGGATTACGTGCCAGCCGTAAGCTTCGAAACGCTTAGGTGTATCGTCAGAGAACCAACCTTCAACTTCGCCATCGATAGAGATACCGTTGTCATCCCAGAAAGCAACCAGCTTACCAAGACCAAGCGTACCTGCTAGAGAACATGCTTCGTGAGAAATACCTTCCATCAGACAGCCATCACCCATGAATGCATAAGTGTAGTGGTCTACGATGTCGTGGCCTTCTTTGTTGAACTGTGCTGCTAGCGCTTTCTCTGCCATAGCCATACCAACAGCGTTAGTGATGCCTTGACCTAGAGGACCAGTCGTTGTTTCGATGCCTGGTGCGTAGCCGTACTCTGGGTGACCTGGAGTCTTAGAGTGCAGTTGACGGAAGTTCTTAAGATCTTCAATTGAAAGCTCGTAACCTGCTAGGTGCAGCAGAGAGTAAATCAGCATTGAGCCGTGGCCGTTAGACAGGATAAAACGGTCGCGGTCAGCCCACTCTGGGTTTGCTGGGTTGTGGTTTAAGTGAGAACGCCAAAGTACTTCAGCGATGTCAGCCATACCCATAGGTGCGCCTGGGTGACCAGAGTTTGCTTGTTGTACGCCGTCCATGCTTAGAGCACGAATAGCGTTAGCTAGATGTTTGCGATTCATAAGAACTTCCGAATAAAAATTAAGAAAAACAAAATTGATAAAAGTAGGGGAACTGAACGTTCCCCTATTTGAATTTGGTAAGAGTGATTACAGCTTAGCTGCGATCATGTCTTCTAGTTTGCCTTGGTCGACGGCGAAGTTGCGGATGCCTTCAGCCAGTTTCTCAACAGCCATTGCATCTTGGTTGTGGTCCCATAGGAACTCAGCGTGAGTCATCGCTGCTGGACGCTCTTTAGTACCGTTAGAGTCGATAAGCTTCTCTACTACTTCGCCTTCTGCTGCTTCTAGGTCTGCTAGAAGTTGAGGAGCGATAGTTAGACGGTCACAACCAGCAAGCTCAAGGATCTCGCCGATGTTACGGAAGCTTGCGCCCATAACAACAGTTTTGTAGCCGTGGTCTTTGTAGTAGTTGTAGATATCTGAAACAGAGATTACGCCTGGATCTTCTGAAGCTTCGAAATCACGACCTTCTTTCGCTTTGTACCAGTCCATGATGCGACCAACGAAAGGAGAGATTAGGAATACGCCAGCTTCAGCACAAGCACGAGCTTGAGCGAAAGAGAATAGAAGCGTTAGGTTACAGTTGATGCCTTCTTTCTCTAGGATTTCAGCAGCACGGATGCCTTCCCAAGTAGAAGCCAGTTTGATAAGGATGCGGTCATTAGTGATACCAGCGTCGTTGTACATTTTGATAAGTTGACGAGCTTTAGCAACGCTGCCTTCCATGTCGTAAGAAAGACGAGCATCTACTTCAGTAGAGATACGGCCAGGTACAACTTTTAGGATTTCTTTACCGATGTTCACGTTAAGCATGTCGCAAGTATCTTGAACTTGCTGTGCTTTATCACCGCTTTGCGCTTTTGCGTATTCGATAGAAGCATCGATTAGAGGAGCGTACTCAGCAATTTGAGCAGCTTTAAGAATTAGAGATGGGTTAGTTGTTGCATCTTCAGGAGTGTACTTGCTGATAGCTTCGATATCGCCAGTGTCAGCTACAACAGTTGTTAGTTTACGAAGTTGCTCTAATTTATTGCTCATTTTGATCATCCTATGTATCGCATAACACCTCATTAATGGGAGAGGTGTGGGCATTTGCAAGCTAACTAATGAAGTTCTCAATGGTTGTACCAGTGAGCCAAACTTACATTAATTTAAATTTTTCTCCGAACGAACATTTGCACAGAACATTTGATCGCTCGATGAGTAAATGATGTAGCCATATTTATCCGATCTAGCCCCAAAGTCAACGGTAAATAGTACTGTATGGTGACTTCAGTCAAATATATTTCGCTCTAGTAATCATGGGCTATGCAAGCAAACGTTTAACGAGCAAAGTGAGGTGAATTAATCAACAACAAAACCATGGTTATGACTATGAGCAAATGTACCTTGCTGTTACATATGTTCGGGGTGTAAACTTGTGTATCACTTGCTTAAGCATCGAACATTTGTTCTTCAAGCAGGTAAAATAATTGTTAAATATTGGTTGAGTGGTATATGAGTAAGAATATCCAAGATGTTTCCGAAGAAAACACTGATCTCCTCACTGAAGTAGCGGTTGCTTATTATCAAGATGGTGCCACGCAAGAAGAGATATCTAAAAAGTACTCTATCTCCCGTGCAAAGGTTGGTCGAATGCTCAAGCAAGCCCGAGATGAGGGCATTGTTGAGATCACCGTGAAATATCACCCCGTCTTTAGTGCGAAGATCGAGCAACGTTTGATCGAACGATTTGGTGTAAAGCGTGCGCTTGTGGCACTAGACCAACCAAATGAAGAGAAGCAGCGATTACAGGTTGCTGGTTTAGTGTCTAACTACCTTACCAGTACACTGAAAAACGGCATGGTAGTGACAGTAGGACAAGGGCGAAACGTATCGTCTGTTGCTCATCACACTGGCGTCATTACGCCACGAGACTGCAAATTCGTGTGTGGTATCGGCGGTATTCACCCAAGAGGCGGTATGTTTAATGCCGACCATATATGCAGGCAGTTAGCCAAAAAGTACGGTGGATCTTCTGAAACCTTATACGCGCCCGCTTATGCCGAGAATAAAGCGCAAAAAACCGCATTCATGGAAAACAGCACCGTTAAGCAGACCCTCGATCTCGCTCGAAAAGCCGATGTTGCATTAGTCGGTATCGGTGATATGAGTGAAAACAGCTATATGGTCGACTTAGGTTGGTTTACCGCAGGTGAGGTCGTTCAATCTCGTTTATTGCAAGGAGTCGTCGGTGACTTTGCGGGTTATGACTTTTTCGATGTTCACGGTAAAACAGCAAACACAGTAATGAGTGACCGTGTGATTGGTTTGGCCTTGGAAGAATTCCGCCCAATTGCAGAAGTCATTGCCATTGCAGCAGAGAACAGTAAACCACTCGCTTTGTTAGGTGCACTAAGAACCGGCGTGGTAGACGTGATCGCAACCAGCGTAAGTAATGCTTTAACGGTACTTAATTTGGACGAACAACTTAGCGTGAATAAACCATACGGCAGTGAATAGTAAGATATTTGTGCTTCGTTGAATTCACTATTTGAGTAATCATGGAAAATCCCCCTAATGAAACCAGTGCAATAAGGGGGATAACTATTAGACATGACTCGAATAGTGAATTTGTTCAGCGGTTGAAAGAATTATCACTCTTTAATGTTAAGCCACACTAAAGGAGATAATTATGAAACTGTCATTTATCACACACGCTATTTCTAGCAACAGTGACCAATCAAGTTCTATCTTTAAATCTATTTCTATCTTTGGGCTTAGCTCAATAGCCACGGCTTGTATGCTCACACCTACAGTACATGCCGATGATAAAGTCGTCGCAGGGTATTTTGCGGATTGGCAATATCTGAATAAAGACAACCCTTATACCGTTGACGACATACCTGCAGACAAGCTCTCACATATTATTTACGCCTTCTTGAGCATGTGTGGTCCTCATAGCGGTGCTGGTGAGCCCGTCCAAAAACAAATTCAGCAGCAATGTGCAGACAAACAACCATATACCGCGATTATTGTGGATAAAGAAGCTGCGTTAGAAGTCGATTTCGGAGACGTGGGTGTTGATGTCGCCTATAAAGGTCACTTTGCCCAGTTAGCTCAACTGAAGGCCGACAATCAAAATATCAAAATTTTGCCCTCATTTGGAGGGTGGACAATGTCTGAACCTTTCCATGCGATGGCGAAAGATCCTCAAGCCATTGCGCACTTTTCAAAAACTGCTGTTGAGTTGATTCAAAAATATGACTTCTTTGATGGTATTGATCTTGATTGGGAATACCCAGGAGGCGGCGGCTTGACCACTTCCCCTTGGAACCCAGAGACGAAACTAACGGATGAGCAGAAAGCGCAAGAGCGTGAAGCTTTCACACTTTTAGTAAAAACAATCAGAAGTGATTTGGACGCTCTATCAAAGACGACTCAAAGAGATTACGAGCTTTCAACGGCTGTCGGTGTTGGTGCTAAGGCAGCTCAAATTGATTGGAACGCAGCTAGCCCATATCTGACGAACATGTTTGCGATGACGTATGACTTCCTCGGAGGCTGGGGAACTCAAACAGGTCACACAACAAACTTACATGCCACCGAGCGTAGTTGGTGGGGAATGGGAGCTGATGTCTTCATTAATCAGATGATAGAGCAAGGTATTCCTAGCGAGAAGCTCGTGATCGGGGCGGCTTTTTATGGTCGAGGTTGGCAAGGGACAAAAGACTTTGCTGGAGAGCTGCCTAAAGGTGACCTAGTTTCTGAACAAGGGGCGCAGTTTGGTACCGGCGAAAACGGTTACTTCATGTTTTGGGATCTTATGAATAACTACAGCAGTAAACAAGGTTATGAGTATAAGTATGATGAGCAAGCTCAAGCACCTTATTTGTGGAACCCAGATAAAAAAGTATTCATATCTTTTGAAGATCAGCGTTCTATTAAAGCAAAGGCAGAATGGGCGAAGAAATCAGACCTAGGCGGCATTTTTACTTGGGAATTATCAGGAGATCCTTCCGGGCAGTTGATCGATGTTATGCATAGTGAAATGAATAAAAAGTGAAATGAATAAATAACTGAACAGAAAATACCTAGAAAATAAGGTAGGTGTTTAGCCGCCTACCTTATTTAGCTCGTCTATTTAACTCACGTTCTTAAACAGAACATTCCGCGTGCTCGGTCACTTTCTTGTTTAGGTGAGTAGCCAGCTCATCATAAGGAATAGGGCGAGAGAAGTAATAGCCTTGCATTAAGTCACATCCACATGCCTTTAGAATTGCGAAGTGTTCGTTTGATTCTACGCCTTCTGCTAATACCACCATGCCGAAGTTCTTACCGATTGCGATGATGTTTTGCACCATGGTGAGTGACTGCTGATCGACAGCAATGTTCTCAATAAAGCTCTTATCGATTTTAAGTTCATCGATAGGCAGTGCTTTCAACATACTTAGTGATGAATAACCTGTCCCGAAATCATCTAAAGAGATCTTTATATTCTTCTCTTTGAGGGCTTCAAAAGTCGGTTTCACCAAAGTCACATCTTCAATGAACAAGCTCTCGGTAATTTCTAGCGTTACACAGCTAGGAGAGAGTTGATACTTTTCTAGTGTCGCGAACAAGTGCTCAGAGAAGGATTGATGAGAAAACTGACACACTGATATGTTGATCGACAGCCCGATTTTTTGTTCTGTTGTTCGGTGCAAGTGGGCGATCTGCATAATGCTGGACTCAATAATAAAAGTCCCCAGTTTTTGCATTAAACCCGTGTTCTCTGCTATCGGTATAAAGACATCTGGCGGAACAAAACCCAATTCCTCATCAATCCAGCGCACGAGTGCTTCTACACCATGAATACTTTCATTTGCACGAACCAGCGGTTGGAAAACCATGAACAGCGTTTGTTTCTCGATAGCGATGCGTAGCCTTTGTTCTACTTTCATTTTGTAGAGATGAGCATCTTGCATTTCCGTTGTGAAAATACTGTACGAGTTTTGCTGCTGTTTCGCTTTGTACATTGAAATATCGGCAGAACGTAACAGGCTATCCAGATCTTTTCCGTGTTCTGGGAAACGCGCTACGCCGATGCTGCAACCTAACAAAAACTGAGCGCTTTCAACTTCATAAGGTTGAGAAAGCACTTCAATAATGCGCTTGGCGAGTCGTTTAATTTCAGCTTCATTCGACAAGGGCGTCAAGAACAAAAACTCATCACTGGATTCACGTACCAATAGGCTGAGGCGAGATCGGAACCTCATCAAACGCAAAGCGATCTGTTTGAGAACCTTATCTCCAAAGTCATGCCCGTGGGTGTCATTGACGCATTTAAAGTTATCGATATCGATAAACAACAGCGAAAACGGCTCTGACTCATCGTCAATCCATTTACCAATGTTTCTACGCATGTACAAACGGTTTGGCAGAGAGGTTAAAGGGTCATGGTTCGCCTGATAAATGAGTTGGCTACGAGTCCGTTGTTCATTCTTGGCAATCGACTTAACCAAAAAGTAGAAACCAAACTGAAGAAAAATAAAGGCAACGAAAAGAATGCTGAACTCTTGTATGAATATACTATCGACGTGAGTTAGATCCGTACGTCCTACCACCCATAATTTGTAGTTTGGGATGTATTTCGCGCTCATCAAAGAGTGGTACTCTTCATCGTCGACGACAAAAGAATAGGTTTCTTGCCCATTCATCGCTTCTTGTACGCTAATTCCGAAGTGGTCGGTAAAGATACTTGCAATACGCTGTATGACATCTTTGCCGACTGGAGAGGAATAGGCACTCTCAGATTCAATATCACTTGAATAAAACTGGCGATAGCTGTCTTTTCTGATCAGGCTTAGTGTATTGAAACTTCCGGCGTGAGCATTATTTTCAAATACGATCGTTGCGTCTAATCGTAGCCCTGCGGTCATTACTGCATCGGTTTTCTTGCCATCGATTGAAATGGATTTTCTCAGCGGGATGACTAAGCTATTCAACGAATCTTGAAAATAGGTACGGCCAAGCACCATGCTACTGCTTGATAGGGCGTCTAGGAAGGAGCCTCTGGTTGGCGCGTATTGCAGCAAGTTCCTTTGATTCGCAAGTTCGAGATTTGAGCTAATCGAGAGGTAATCACCGTCGGTGTTCAACAAGCCAAACGCTGCTATCGCAGGGTGGGTCTCAAGTAGCTTGTCTAATATTGGCCTAATCTGGATAGATGCAGTACGTGTGAAATCAGACTGTTGAGCCAGTTGATGGCCAACCACTTCTAACAAGGCTTCTTGACTGGTCAGCAGCGAGTTGACGGAGCTAGAAAAAAGCTCAACCTGAATGTGTTGCTGCTCTATGAAGTCGTCTCTGTTTGCTTTCCAGTTTGTTATTCCCAACGCGGCGAAAAGTATCAGGGTCAGTAGTACGACAAACGCGTACAGCGACCAGATATTTTGCTTAAATAGAGCCATGAGATGCCTTTGTTGGTTACTACTTTTAACAGACTGCAAGTGACAAACTATTGGGTTGTCAGCGCGATTCATGCAACGAAAAATACAAACATCAATGATGAAAGTATTAATGATTAAATAGTGTAACGACTACGAGCAGAGATTCTTGAGTGAAAAATTAGTATTCATAACGTCGATAACGATTAGTTTATGATTAATCACGAATTATGGTTAGCAAGTTGATGTGGGTTACAAATCAAACAGCGTGAATCGAGTCTTGGTCTCAAATGAACATAGCGTTAACTGCGACATAGAGGCTTACTTCATGAGACGTGGGGCCATCATTATCAGTAAGCTCTTTATGCATGCGCAGTATATTCTAATAGTTGCATTAAGCGAAGTTGAATTACTTTTTAGTCACGGCGATAGGGAGTTTGTCGTTAGCACCCCATTCCGTCCATGAACCATCGTAAACACCCATTTCACCGTTATAGCCAGCGAGTTTAGCGGCTAATAATATGATGCAAGCTGTTACGCCAGAGCCACAGCTAAAGAACATAGGTTGAGAAGGCGTTAATTCTAGCGTTGAAAAGATATCAATAAGCTCTTCTTGGGACTTTAACTTGCCGTTTTTGAGTACTTGGGCAAATGGTAGGCAAATAGAATTCGGTATATGGCCACTACGCAAGCCTTCACGTGGTTCAGGAACTTCTGAATCGAAACGAGCTTGAGAACGAGCATCTACAATGTTTGCGCTCTTGTCAGTTGAGTAACCTTCAATCTGCTGAGCACTGACAAAGTAGTTGTCTTGAATATGGCCTTCAAAATTGCCCGCTTTTACTTCGGTGCGATAGTCAGTCTCGGTCGCGTAACCGGCTTCGATCCAAGCTGGCAAACCGCCATCTAAGATGAATACGTCGTTGTGTCCCATTGCCATAAACATCCACCACGCACGAGGAGAAGCGAAGGTTCCGGAGTTATCGTAAACCACAATCGTACTGTCTTGATTGATGCCAATTTCTTTTGCGCGAGTGTTGAAGTGTTTTTCGCTCGGAAACATGTGAGGAAGCAGAGTGTGCTTGTTACAAAAGTCTTTGTCGTAGTCAAAACGAATAGCACCAGGAATCATTTGTCCTTTGATCTTTTCTGACTCGCTTGGAATTTGAAACTCGATGCTGGCGTCGAGGATGATGATATTGTCTTCTGCTAGCAAACGTTGTTGAAGTTGTTGTGGTGAGATGAGTGGCTGATTCATTATTGTTATATCCATTCTTGTTGTTTTAGCGATTCATACTGTTTTAGCGAATACAGTGGTAGAGCGATTACTGTTGCTTTTGCGAATACAGTTGCTTTACGAATACCGTTGTTGCATCGATGGCTACTGTGCAGCTCGACAGTGGATGAACTGATAACTGCTTTGTCCGGTTATTTGATTGTTTAATGTATCAAGCGCGACCACAGAATCAATAGGGCAGTCTGTGGTAGGAGCAATAGAGAGCCGAAATACGTCATTATCTTTTGTCTGAACCGTCAGATAACGCCTGTGCCCATCTAAGGATTGAGTAAGCGTGTTCGAAATTACTTTGGCTTGAATACGTTGCCCCGTCTCTGATGTTAGCGGGAAATAGGCAAGGGCAACTAACACGCCTACGCCACACATTAAGATAAATAGACCTATTTTTAACTGTTTCATGAGAGTAAGTCTTTGAAGGTTATGTTGAAAATATAAGTGAGGTTGGTGGTAAAGTGAATGCTACTCGCTAAGAAAGCTGAATTAACTGCTCCTCGACGAAAATAAAAAAGTGAGCATTTCTGCTCACTTTCTACTTACAAACAATCCATTTTGACTCTGTTTCGTCAGAGATCTCGCTAACGACAAGTTACCTGCTGTTAAACAATTTACTGCCAGACAATCTGAGAGTCGCCGCTAGAAACCACTTGTTGTAATGGAGGTTGACCATCGTAAAACCAAATCTCTATCAAGAGTGCGTCATGGTTTACTGGTGCTGCAAAGTTGGAGGCGAACACACCGTTATCTAGTGGGCCCGAAATGACCTTGCTGGAGTAATCCGGCTTCAAGGTTGAGTCATCTCTTGTACTAAAGCGGCTATAAACGGTCACAAAAGAACGGTCTGTCGAAATGCTGCTGATGTCAATGTTGAGATCAAACTGTTCAACAGAGTTGTAGTCAAATCCATCAGGTACCACCAAATCACTCATCGTATAGCTCTGCGCTGCTACCGCACTTGTCGCGGGAGACGGCGAAGGCGTTGCTGTTACCGGAGTCGTTGCTGTTACCGGATTCGACGGAGTTGCAGGTGTCGAGGGTGTAGATGGTGATGCCGTAGATGTACTTCCGCCCCCACCGCCGCCGCCCCCACAACCGGCTAATACCAATGGCGCTGTAGCTAAAATAACGGCTAGTGACTTCTTCATGTTCCAAGTGCTTTGTACAGACATACGTTCTTCCTCAGAGAGATTGCGGCTTGAATCAACGCAATGATTGTCTCGATATTGTTTAGTGTGAATAGTCATAACGTCTCTCCTTATGGTTCGTAACGTTGGTTGTCTGCAGGTGATTGGTACCATGTTTGGTTCGTGTCACCGCCGGATTCTGCGTATTCTTTAAACTCTGGGTAAGCGGTAACAATATCGACGTACTCTAGAGGCCACTCCCATTCGTCATCCGAAGTTACTATGAGAGCCCAAGGGTGGTTTTCTGCTGTTTTGAAGTATTTACCTGTTGATGGATTACTGTCATCGACGCCTAAACCAGCTTCAAAGAGGTTAGTGGTATCAAATGCTTCGGTTGGAGCTTGGTCTGGCAAGTGAACCTCCCAGCTGCGCCCTGGATGTAGAGGTAGGTTTTCACCGTGATAATACCCAGGCGTTGCAAAAATGAACGGGTCGTAAGGCATATCGGTCCAACTGCCAGTACTCACACCGTCACCGGCTAAAGTAATACCAATTTGGAATGAGAACTGCTCATCCTCTTTACATCCATTACTGGTGCGGTAGAAGGTACAGCCAGTGCTGATTTTTTCTGTCAGGTCATTGGCGATAACAAAGATTGCTTCGCTACGTCCATCTTCTAGGTCAAGGTCAGTGAATACACCGTTGTGTTTCATGTAAGAGCTACCACTACTCACCAAGCTCGGGTCTAGGTTAGGAAGTCGAACAGCAAAACCATTTCTGTACGTTGCCCCGACAGCAGCTAGGCGGCCGTCGATAGTGGACTTAACGACTTTTCCATCTTTAAGGATCTCAGTAATGCGATACATAAGAACAGCATCGTTCATGTCGTAGTCGGCTTTATAAGGCCAGTTATCTTCGTACGCGAGCGTTGCGTAGCCAGAAGCACTTGGGAAGTAACGAGCGGTGGCGCCATCGTTAAGGACATCGACTTGAATATCGACCACCTCACCAGAGGTTGAACCGCCAAAGTAACTTAGGTTGGTTTGTTGGCTGAATCTAAATCTAGCCCACGTAGTACCGGTTAGTGCGTTGATGTCGACATTTAGGAATAGATCGTTTTCACCAGCATCGAGCGCGTAATCTGTAAACACTTGCTCGTTGGCGCCATCGAAGCTGCCATCTTGGTTCCAGTCTATCCAAGCTGAAAGGTAACCGGTTGTTGAAGCTTCAATTACTACTTTTGAATCAAGCCCTGCTTCAAGTGCGGTAACAAAACCGATACCACCGTTTGCCCATTCATCATCCACCCCGACAGTTTCATCTGATTGAGGTGTGACATAACCATCTAAATCCGCATCTGGAGGAGTTGTACCTAACCATGTGATGCCATCGAGTTCATGTCGAGGGCCATTGCTCGCCAGTAACGTTAGGTAGCTGTCTGGAGCATCACCGAAGTCGATGTTTGAGTCTTCATCAACAACAGGTGCATTAGCACAACGAGCACCATCGTTTTGACCAGAAGCTGGGCCATTCGAAACAAATTCAACGGCTGGAACAATACCTGCCGCGATATTGGCAGCGTTGTCTGGAGACAGATTGATACGGTAAATTTTACCGTCTTGGTTTCGAGATACGTAGTAGTAGCCGTTGACATCAAAATAGCCAGCACCGAACGTACCTAACTCGCCGGTGTCTCCGATGTAGGTTTCGGCACCAGTTGTAGGGTTGAAGCTGTATAAGCCACCAGAGTTATTATCGATACCATATAAAGAGCCATCACTTGGATGAAAGGCGAAATCAGTCAGTTTTACAGTTGCAGGGCTGCCTGCGATTTTGTTGACCGTGACGGTCGCATTCGGATCAGAGTCTAAAGGAGAGAGGTCAACAGTAAATAGTCCCTTACCTGTACGATACAAGTAGTAAACATGGTCATAGACGTCGCCGACATAGAAAGTGTGATCGGTTGGTAAGCCACTGGTATTGATAACTTCAGCTTGGAAATCCTGTCCAAGGCGCACCAAGCGTTTGTTGGTGGTGTCATAGCCATAAATATATCTGTCTTGAAAGTCGAAACCGACACCATTGATATTGGCATTCATACCCGTATCGTCTTCCAACAGAGTGGTTGAACCTGTTACAAGGTTTACCCCCCAAACTTCAACGGGTTTCGACTGAAAGAGGTATGCTTGACTAGGGCAGGTATCGAATGGCGCTGCGTTGGCGACTAGAGGGGCACTTAATAGCAAACTTAACGTTGTAATTCTCATATCTACATCCTTGTGATGGAAGGTACAGATACAGTTACAAGTTATGTGCCAATTTTAAATTATTGATTTTTAAAGGTTATGTTTTTAGGTGCTGATTTTTTCACTGTATTCTCAAAATGAGAACTCAAATGAAACTAATCTCTCATAGAGTATTTCAAATTGATAAAGCGAGTGAGATGCTGACGTTGAGACATAAAAAAGCCCCAACATATAGTCAAGGCTTAGGTTTTCGATCAGAGGGGGATATGATTTATCTTATCCACACACCGAACAATTAGGCATCTTCATTAAATTCATTTCACGCCAGCTGTGAGACATGGCATCGAGAATCAAAAGCTTGCCTTGCTTTGGTTGTCCAAACCCGGCAATAACCTTGATAGCTTCCAAAGCCTGAGCCGCGCCAACCATGCCAACAACAGGTGCCATCACACCGGCTTCAACACAGCTTAGAGCAGCGTTGCCGAATAGAGCGCTCAAGCACTGGTAACAAGGTGCATTTTCATCTTGATAAGTGAATACGCTAATCTGACCTTCCATGCGAATCGCAGCGCCCGATACTAGAGGCGTTATTGATGCGTAACACAAACGGTTAAGTTGATTGCGCGTTTCAACGTTGTCGCTGGCATCAAGTACTAACGAATGCGCTTCAATGAGCTTTGCTAGTGCCTCGTCATCAAGTCTGTGGTCGACCGTTTCAACTCTAAGGTGTGGGTTTAACACCTGTAATGATTCAGCGGCTGAAACGACTTTCTTCTTACCAATGTCAGCATCGGTGTGAAGCACTTGTCGCTGCAAGTTTGAAAGCTCGACAATATCATCGTCGATCAGTGTTAGCTTACCAATTCCCGCAGTCGCGAGGTATTGAGCAGAGGCACAGCCTAAACCACCTGCACCTAACACTAAGATTGAACTCTGTTTCAGCGCTTCTTGGCCTTCAAAATCAAACTGTTTGAGAATGATCTGGCGATTGTAACGAAGCATCTCTGCGTCAGACAGTATTTCCATCAGCAAGCCTCGTTAGTAAAGCGTGGAGTTAAACAGTTGAATCTGAACCGTTTCACCGACTTCAACACGGCCACGTTCGCGCTCTAGTACCACAAAGCAGTTTGCTAAGCTCATTGAGCGGAAAGCGCCTGAACTTTGGTTACCTGTTGTTTCTACTACAAACTGACCGTTTTCAATCGAGTAGATGCCACGTTGGTAATCAGTACGGCCTGGGCCTTTTTTGAATGCAGATTTAGTGATAGCAGGAATCGATTCTGGTGCTGTCCACGCAGTGTGACCGGCAAGTTTAGCCAGCATAGGTTGAACTAACACGTACATGGTCATCATTGCAGACACTGGGTTACCCGGTAGGCCACAGAACCAAGCGTTGTCTAGCTCACCAAATGCGAATGGTTTACCTGGTTTGATTGCTAGTTTCCAAAAGCCGATTTCGCCAAGCTCTTCAAGAATGTCTTTGGTGTAATCAGCTTCGCCGACACTTACGCCACCAGAGGTGACAACTACGTCTGCCAGTTCTTGTGCTTTTACAAAGGTTTCTTTAAGCGTTGCAGGGCAATCAGGAATAATACCTAGGTCAATTGCTTCGCAACCAAACGCTTCAATCAGTGGTTTGATACCGTAGCGGTTGCTGTCGTAGATCTGACCATCTTCAAGAGGCTGACCTAATGGCTTGAGCTCATCGCCAGTAGAGAAGAAAGCGACTTTAGGCTTGTGTACCACAGTTACATGGCTCACACCGAGCGAAGCAATCATTGGAATGTCACGAGGTGTTAAACGTTCGCCACGGCTAAGAACGATATCGCCTTGTTTGATGTCGTCACCAGTAGGGCGAATGTTATTGTTTAGCTTGATGTCGTCTTGTTGAATCTCAATGCCAGCGTCAGTTTCAGCCGTGTTTTCTTGCATGATTACGGCGTCACAACCTTCCGGGATCTTTGCGCCAGTCATAATGCGAATACAGGTGTTTGCAGGCCATTCACCTTCAAATGGTTGACCTGCAAAGGACTTGCCCGCTAAAGGCAGCACTTTACTGTTCTCTAGGTCTGCTAAGCGCAGTGCATAGCCGTCCATTGCTGAGTTATCAAAAGGAGGTACGAAAATAGGGGATAGAATATCTTCAGCAAGTACGTAACCCAATGCTTCTGCTAATGGCAGTGATAAGGTCGTTTGAATAGGTTGAATTGGTGATAGCAGCTTATCTAGTGCTTCTTCAATTGGCATCAAGCCCGGAGCGTCGCAACAGCCCATAATTGAAATCCTTTGATCGTTATTATTTTGATTTGGCGGTTGGCAATAGGGATTCAATAGTTATCAAATCATGATGGTTCGCCAACGAAATTCTAGCCACTCTAGCACAGTTTAAGCCCCGTAAATAATGACCTCCCTTAAAATATGGGTGTATTTATTCAAAATTCCGAGTATCCTTGTTTGCCATCCAGAAGGGGTAATAAAAGAGGAAGTTCAATGTCAGGTCTTAGCGAATCAGCGAAGTTGGTTAAAGATGCGCTAGCAAGCCGTGGTTTAGAGACACCAATGAGTCCAAACCAGGTTAGCCGAGAAGAGAAAAAGGAACGAATCGAACACCATATGCGTGAGATTCTCACTCTCCTTGAACTTGATCTTACGGACGATAGTCTGGAAGAAACACCGCAACGTATTGCTAAAATGTACGTGGATGAAATTTTCTCTGGTTTGGATTACGCCAATTTCCCTAAAATTACGGTAATCGAAAACAAGATGGGCGTTCGTGAGATGGTACGAGTAAAAGACATTACCGTGACCAGTACTTGTGAGCACCACTTAGTGACGATTGATGGTAAGACTGCGGTCGCTTATATCCCGCGTGGAAAAATCATTGGTCTTTCAAAGATTAACCGTATTGTTCGATTCTTTGCTCAGCGCCCACAAGTTCAAGAGCGTATGACGCAGCAGATCCTTGTTGCACTGCAAACGCTACTCGAAACTGATGACGTTGCTGTCACCATGGATGCGGTTCACTACTGCGTGAAATCACGCGGTGTAATGGACGCGACTAGCGAAACGACAACAACAGCTCTGGGCGGTATCTTCAGATCAAACCCAGCAACGCGCCACGAGTTCTTACACGGCCTGCGTTGATTCACTGCATTATTAGATGAATTCAATTTAGCCTCTGTAAATTGATGTTCATTGAAATATATTCTAAGCCTCGCTTTATGCGGGGCTTTTTTACGCCTGCAATGAAGTCAACTGTAATGGCTGAGAATGCTGTTATTCCCTAAAGTGAAGAATGAGCGACTTATTCACTTTCGCCATTCCCTAAAGTGAGGAATGAACGTAATAGGGAATCTGTTGCGGCCAAGCAGAAAAAGCACGCTCTATATCTTAACGTTTGTTGAAAGCATATAGAGCGTAACTAGAATCAGTCGCTGGTGGAGTGCTTAAGAAAGGTTAAACAAACGCTTTAAGTGGTGAACAATACCGGATGGCTTGTTCTCGGCTTGATAGATGCTCAAACCATCGTAAAAACTCGCCATGAACTCTACGCGAATCTCATCATCACTGCTTCTCGATATACGAGACAGTAGCGTAGCGGCTACAGCTGCGTGATCATTGGCTAGGCTGTAATCCATTCCTAGTCGTCCTTGAATGAACAACCACAAATGCGTGACTAGTTTTAACTGTTGAGCGTTAGAGTTTTGAAACTTGTCGCTGTGCTCAGTTCCCACTGTATTATCGAATACATTTTGCATCGCCTCATTCGCTTCTTTATTGCTTTCAAAGCGATAGCTTGCATCGATATGTACCTTGGTTAGCAAGCCAAGCAACGTCTGACGTGCAGAGTTCTCCGGCTTGTTCTCGCAAGCGTGTTTAAACAAAGCGTGGTTTTCATCAATAAATGACGACAGCTCTTTCTCGTAGCCTGTCGAGAGCGCTTTGACTGAACCTAAACCTGCTTCTTTTAAACACTGGTGAAGCTTGGTTCTAGCTTGTTGTTTAGCTTTGATTTCTTGCTGCGCGTCGGCTTGTTGCTTGGCTTCTTCTAGCTGGCTAGCTGCTGTTTGCGAATTATTCGGGGTTGGACGCTCAGTCATTACTCTGTAGCTCTTCCCACGTTACTTCTGCCGATTGAGTATCGCTGTTAATGAAAGCAGAGTTACCCGTCAGCATGACTGAAAGATCCATCGTACGTTGTGTCATCGCTGCTAGCTGCTCAATACCATCGTTGTCTAGACGAACGATCTGAGCTTTTAGGTAGCCGAATTTACCTTTGTTCTGCTCCCACCAAACGTTTGATTTAGTGTTGAAGCTGAATACGCGTACTGATTTAGATAGGCGAGTTGCCTTCTTAACACGCTCTGGATCAGGTTCGCCTACATCAACCCATTCTAGGATTTGATCGTCTAACGACTTTTGCCATAAATCGGGTTCTTCAATGCTAGACAACCCTTTAGTGAACTCAAGTTCAGGAGACGCATTGATACAGAAAGCCATGATTCGAGCCATCATTCGCTGTTCTGTTTCAGAAGGGTGTTGTGCAACCGTTAGATTGAAAGAGTCGTAATAGTCGCGATTCATATCGGTTAAAGAGATACGAAACTTGTAGATTGTCGGTTTAAGAGCCATTGAGAGGGTGTCTTAGGTAGAAATAGTGAAGGGGAATATTACCTTAAATCTCTGAATAGCGGGTAAAAAAATAGCCAGCAGAGGCTGGCTATTTTTAGAAAGCTTTAAAATACTAAATTAAAGTACTTTGATGCTGTCAGCTTGTGGGCCTTTTTGACCTTGAGATACTACGAACTCAACTTTTTGGCCTTCAGCAAGAGTTTTGAAACCGTCGCCAGTGATAGCAGAGAAGTGTGCGAATACGTCTGGGCCGTTTTCTTGTTGAATGAAGCCGAAGCCTTTAGTTTCGTTGAACCATTTTACTGTACCAGTAACTGTGTTAGACATGATGATATCCTAAAATTAAATTTTTATTTTGAGCCAATTGTGGCACTGATAGCGCGGAAAAGTTTATTGCTATTGCGTACAACACAACGGGGTTACTAGTAATCCAACGAAATGTTTATATACAAAGAACTTTCTTTCTAGCCGGAAACGAGTCTAAATCAAATCAGGGGATAGTCAATCGAATACATAGGGAAAGGTTGCAGAAACTTGGGGGTAGTCAAACTTTGCATTCCTTAAATATCATGGAGTTACAGTTGTATGGTGATTTGTTGTAGTTTTTGTGAAAAAGGTGGTCGAAATTGATGACGAATTTGGAGTCAATGCACTGTTTTAGCGCATTCATTTTTGCAAATTTAAAGCCGCTAACTGGGCGTTGAGCCCACTTTTAACGGCTTATATTTATAAATGTCGTTGTAAGGTAAGTGCCTTTACTTGAACGAGGTCTCGGCTACTTTTTCAAGCGGTACAGGTTGCCATTATCAGTGCTGAAGAAGATGTCTCCGTTTGGTGAAGTTTCGATGTCTCTTATCCTTTCGCCCAAGTCCTCTAAAATGCGTTCTTCCTCGATTGCCTCACCTTGTTCATTGACTGTCACAATATTGATGTGAGTAAGTTTTAGTGCGCCAGCCAGCAGTTTGCCTTTCAGCTCTGGGTATTTGTCTCCTTGGTAAACAAGCAAACTGCCCGGAGCGATTGAAGGAACATAGACTTTTTTTGGCGCTTCAATACCATCTTTGGTTTCCGATTCGCCAACGCTGATAGGGCCCCAATACTCTTTTCCGTGTGAGGTGACAGGCCACCCATAGTTGGCACCCGCTTTTATTAGGTTAATTTCATCACCACCGCGAGGGCCGTGTTCAATCGACCAAAGCTTTTGAGTCGGGAAATCGTAATACAGACCTTGTGGATTACGATGGCCAAAGCTCCAAATTTCATTGAGCACTTTGTTGTTATCCGTGAATGGGTTATCGCTTGGTGTGCTTCCATCGGCATTCAGTCGTAATATTGATCCGGCGTGAGTCATGGTGTCTTGGCCGTTGTCTCGATCACCTCGATCACCGATTGAAAAATACAGGTGGCTATCATCAAAGGTGATACGGCTACCAAAGTGACGTCCTGTGTCCGTTCTGGATTTAGTTACAAACACGTCTGTCCAATTGATGACTTCATTATTGCTGTAATTAGCAGAAGCCAGTGTTGTTACGCCTTCATCATCGATGTCTTTACTGTAAGTGACGTAGAACTTTCCGTTTTCAAAAGGGGAAAGTGCGATATCTAATAATCCACCTTGGCCTTTCGACCATACATTGGGCAGCCTGAAGAGTGTGTGTTGATCGCCAGTTTTTAAATCGACATGTTTAATGACGCCTGATTTTTCTGTGACTAGCATGGACTTATCGTTGACATAAGCCAGTCCCCAAGGGATCACGAGTCCGTCGGTGATCTTCTCTGCCTGCCAAGCAAAGGCTGACGTTACAGGACCTGAGGCAAGCAGCGCCAAAGCACATGAAAAAATACGGTGATGAGTGTTCATTGAAGTCCCTTGATTATGAGCATCTAGTGTTAGTCTAGCGCTTGTGGCCGATAGGCGGAAAGCCGAGGTTGCTGAAAAGTGACTATTCACATATTTAGTTGAACGCCTATTGTATGATTATACAAGCTCACGTATGTTTACTCTGCCTTTCTCTATTTGATCCTGTCGGAGCATTATGAACAACTCACCAGCAGCATTTTCGCTATTTTCTCAGTTTTTATGTTGTGAGTTAGATACGCACGATTTTTCTTCGAACGGACCTATTAAACGATGAGTCGTGGATTTGATTTTAAATCGATCTTACTTGCGTGCTTGGTCATCAGTATCGGTCAGCTCAGTATGGGACTGGTGTTTCCATCACTACCTTGGATCGCCAAAGACTTCGATGTATCACTAGAGCAAGCCCAGCTATTGGTAAGCGTGTACCTATTAGGTTTTGGGCCTTCCCAGTTTATTTATGGCCCTATTTCCGATGCTCTTGGGCGCAAGAAAGTGCTGCTGAGCGGATTATTAATCGCCATGCTGGGACTATTGATGATCATTTTCTTCAGCCACTCGTTTACCAATATGGTGATGGGGCGATTTCTACAAGGCCTAGGAACCGGCTGTTGCGCTGTACTTGCTCGTGCCTCGACGCGCGATAGATTCAACGGCGCAGACTTGCCTTTGGCTATGTCTTATATTGCGATGGTTGCCTCTATAACACCTTTGATCGCGCCTGTTATCGGTGGGTTTATTAACTTCCACTTTGGCTGGAGTATGGTGTTTATCTCACTACTTGGCTATGTCTCATTGGCTTGGGTGGTATTGGCGTTCAAGTTTAAGGAAACCGTCACTAAGGTTTCGGCTATCCCTTCACCGAAGAAAATGATTTCTCAATACAAAGAGCTACTCACTTCTCGTTATTTTATGAGCTTTGCGAGTATTGGCTGGCTTAACTTTAGCTTGATGATCACCACCGTATCAGTGATGCCATTTATCATGCAAAATCAGATTGGCATGACAGGGCAAGATCATGAAAAACCCATATGGAATAAGGGGTAGCGTGAAGTGATGTT
>NZ_JBGONQ010000038.1:0-42406 GCF_041439145.1 Vibrio sp. 1F255
TCACAATAATTCATCAATCTTAATTAGATCACATTTTTACTTTAATTGGTATTATTCCGGCACATATCAGAAAGCCTAGTCTGACGACTAGGCTTTCGTCGTTTCCAGTATCTGAGTTTAGTATTCGTCTTCGAGTTTTGTAGAAGCGTTCTCCGTTCGATGATCTCGAGCTCTGATATTCCGACATTTATTATCAAGCTCTGCTCTCTCTAACAGCGCTTGATTACGTAGGTTTATATTTGTGGCTATTGATTCGATGATTAACTTTTCCAGAGCATCTTGAAAGCTCTATCTCCTACCAATTTGAACTGGCTGATAAAAATGCCTCGTTTCTAATAACAAGGTTTTGTTGGTCGGTAACTCTTGCTATATCCCTTCTACTTAATAGATGAATCTACAGGCAGTTACGTGAACTCCCCGGTTATAACGGTTTATAGTTGGAACATTGATGTCTATTTAATTGTTAATTCAGCGTGATTTTAAGTGGGTATCTGTCTGCGGGTAAATATCTTTAAACGCCTTCTTTCAAGGTGAGACTCATTTAATCTTGGGCTTAAAGGTGTCACTTTTCTCTATGGCTCTTCCTGAGTCTCTTCTCTGGGGTTGTTTATAAGAATGGTAAAACTACGTACAGACATAATTAAAGTCGTTCTCCGTCTGTTTGAGAGGCCCGATTGAGCAATTTCATGATTAGTTGGTTTGGTAGCATTGGATGGGTAGGGTTCGAGGCGTTTGGTTTATAGGTATTGTAGAAGTTATCTAGGGATAAGTAACAGATACAAAAAAGCCGATGTTAGACATCGGCTTAGTTTGAGTCACTTTGAATTAAGCGGGTTGAACTAGAGCGAGCGCTTTACGAGAAACCTCGTGAGCTGCTTTCGTTAAGTTTTGCTTCTCTAGGGCGTCAGATAGATATCCGTAATCTGAAACATTTGAGCGAAGTGCTAGGGCTTTTTCGAAGTGGCTTTGTGCTTCCGCCCACTTCTGCTCTCTTAAGTAGAACTGAGCCAGAGCGCTGTGTGCTTCGGCATTACCACTGTCTTTACTGATTGCACGTTCTAGCATGACCACTACTGGGTGGTGATCGGCTAGATTCAACTCTGGAAGCAACATGTAGAGCTCATTTGAACCACTCTTCGCAATGTTCTCTTTGATCACTGTGAACGCTTCTGAGTCAGCTTTGCGAGCGATCAGTTGCTTCACAAAGCAAGATACAAGGTGCGAACTTTGTTTCTGCTTTCTTGAAAGCTTGTTCCAATGGCTGATTAAACCTTCGCTACCTTGTTGTTGAGCTACATCATGAAGTAATCCACATTGTGCTTTCTGTTCTAATTCACGTTGCTCATCAGCTGTTAGAAGTTTGTTCTTAACTAATTTAGGCGTTAACTCTAGCAATGGCTGCCATAACTTCAGTTGCAAGTAAGTGGCTTTTAGCAGGCCAAGTACAGCAGTGTTATTAGGGTATGTGCCTTTTAGGGTAGAAAGTGTATCGAATGCAGCTTCGTAGTTTGACTCGCTGATTTGCTGTTTAGCTTTAGTTAGCTCAACCGCCAGTAGAGAGTCGTCCTGTTGGCTAGCAAGCTCGATGTACTTATCACGCTCACTCGTATTACCTTGTTCGTGCGCCGCTTGAGAAGCGACTAAATAACAAAGTAGAGGCATGTCGTGATGGTTAGCCCAACGAGTTACTTTCTTCTCAGCGCCTTTCCAGTCACCTTCAAGTAGCTTGATAATGCCTTCATTGGTATAACGACGAGAACGTTTCAGCTTACGAACACTGAACCAGTTCCAAGTTGTCGAGCTTGCGTACATAAGCTTTTTAAATAGGTACTCTAAGCCGAATAGAGCCGCTAGAAGAGCAATGACAAGGATAACCAGTGTTGTCACGCTCATCTCAATAGTCTTATTCGCAATTGAGATCAGAACGTAGCCTTGTTGACCAGAGAACTGAGTACCAACAATTAACCCAGCACCTAGAACGAGAAAAAGAAAAATCCAACGAATCATTATTTTTCCTCCGTGGTCATAACGGTGACTTCACGACGTAGGCGCTCACGTATCACATCTGACAACTCATTTTGAGATTCAAGCTTTACAGGATATTTCACAGAGATGTTCTGTTCACTTAGCTGTTTAATCGCTTTCTCAAATTCAATCACTGAGTTGTTATCTTGGTTTAGATACGCTTTCGACCACTCGCTAGCGGTATTAAGAGCTGCGCTATAGAGTTCACCTTGTTCTTTGTAGACGGCGCGAATCGCGGTTTCTAATTTACCTTTGATGTTTTCACGCAGGTAGAAGTGTTGTTCAGGAGAGAGTAGAGGGATAACTTCGCCATCACGACTACGGAAGGTAATGAAGTTTTCTGAGAAGTCTTTCATCGACGTCATCAGGTTGTTCTGCCAATCATTAATATCTTGCGATACCGCTTTTTTCTCAACAACCGCAGCTTCCGGAAGAATCGCATTGGCAAGCGGCAGTGTATCGACTTGCTGTTGCAAGCTTGTGATACGCAGAACTAAGCCGTCACGGTCGATCAGAGGAATAGTGCGAAGCTTGGTAATGTCATTGGTCATTGATTGACGCAGTGACACTAAGCTCGGGTCATTCAGTGCGGCGATACGTTGATCGGCGCTTTCCATTAGTTTGGTTGCACTAACGGCATCATGCTCGAGGAACAGTTTACGTCCTGCTAGTTTCACAAGGTAATCAGCTTCAGCAAGCAACCAGTCATTCGGGCGGCGACCTTTCACGTCAGCCACTGCTAACTGCAGGCTTTGAATGCTCTTCTGCTGTTGAGATTGCACGACCTGAGTTTTCTCCACCGCGTGTGAGGCTTCTTGGATAGTCTCTTGCTTGATGGTTTGTAGGTCTTTATTTACCGCAGATTGGGTATTTTGAAGTTGTGCTTGAAGAGCGGCTATTTGAGCCGAGTATTCAGCGCTCTTTTGCTGCATTTGAAATGCGATACCGCCACTGAAGATAATTGAAATAGCGATCGCAATAGCGCCTAGTTTGACACCGCGCTTACCTTGCTTTTCTGCTTTCTCTATTTGCTCTTTATGCTCAGCTTGAGGCTGCTCATTTTTAGCGGTATTTGAAGCAGAGGCATCAAGCTTCTGTTCAGGTTGTTTTGTCTCTGTAGAGTCAGCTTTTTCGTTTTCAACAACTACTGGCTGAGTATCTTGTTTCTTTTCAGGTTCAATATGCTCATTATTTTTTTTGCTTGTCATGCTTATTTCCTGTTTCTAGCTAGGGCCGGAGAGCAGCCAGTAATATTTGGTTCGTAGCACTGTGAGTATTGGTCACATTCGAGAAGCCGAGTTGTTGTGCTCGTTCTACAATGCGCTGGCTTGGGACAAATAGATGTCTTGTTGAAAGCCAAGCCAAATACTCATCAGGGGTAATTGAGCAGAGATACTCCAATTGTTCCTGACTAGTGATGACAACTTTGGACGTTTTTTTGTTTATCCATGTTTGATAGGTATTGTGGTCGCTAATAGGAATATATTCTCTACGGTAGGTCTCACAATAAGAGACTTGTGCACCTCGATTGAGTAGAGAATCTCTAATGAGCTCACGCCCACCATTGCCACGTAGTATCAAAATGGACTTATTTTCTACGCCATTAAGTTCAGTAAGTTTAAGAAGATGTTCACTATCACTAACTTGAGGATAGTTTACTTTTTGTTTACAGACTTTGCTTAAAACGTGCGCAGTTTTTTGACCAACGCCAAGATAAAGCGGCGAAGTAGGCCAAATGGATGAGGTTTTTGAAAGGATGCTTTGGGCAGCCGCCACGGCGTGGTGACTGACTGCAATAATGATATCGCTGTTATTAAGCTGGGTGCTTAAATCCGCAGAGTTGGGATTATCCACGATACGAATCAGCGGATGATGGATTGCTTGAACCCCTTCATCCGCTAGTTGTTGGCAAAGCGATTGTCCCTCTGAACCGGGACGAGTCACCAACACTGTCATGATTATTCTTGGTCAACGTAGAGCTTGGTTAAGATTTCTCTCGCGCCATCATCCAGCAATTGATTTGCCAGAGTCACGCCAAGTGCTTCTGCATCTTTGCGAGGGCCAGAGATCTCACCACGAACCATCTTAGAACCGTCCGGTTCACCAACTAATGCACGTAGCCAGATGTTTTCGCCATCTAATAATGAGTAGCTGCCGATAGGAACCTGACAGCCACCTTCTAGGGTAAGGTTCATTGCACGTTCGCACAGTACACGATCAGCCGTGTCTTTATGATTCAGTGGTTCAAGGAGTTTAATCAGACGCTCGTCATCAAGGCGACACTCAATACCAACAGCGCCTTGGCCAACAGCAGGGAGAGACTGCTCTGGTTCGATGAAGCTACGAATACGCTCTTCTAGCTCTAGACGTTTAAGACCTGCAGCAGCCAGTACGATCGCATCGTATTGACCATCATCGAGTTTACCTAGACGAGTACCAACGTTGCCGCGCAGCTCTTTGATGATCAGATCTGGGCGGTATTCTAACAGTTGGCATTGGCGACGCAGACTGCACGTACCCACGACAGCACCTTGTGGGAGTTCGTCGATGTTGTTGTAAGTGTTTGATACGAAAGCGTCACGCGGATCTTCGCGCTCACAAATTGTTACCAGACCTAGACCTTCAGGGAAGTCGACAGGTACATCTTTCATTGAGTGAACCGCTAGGTCAGCACGACCTTCTAGCATGGCTACTTCAAGTTCTTTAACGAACAGTCCTTTACCACCCACTTTAGCAAGCGGAGTGTCTAGGATGATGTCACCTTTGGTCACCATAGTTACCAACTCAACCTCTAAACCAGGGTGAGCAGCTTGCAGTGCATCCCTTACAAAGTATGCCTGCCAAAGGGCAAGAGGGCTTTTTCTGGTCGCGATACGGATTGGTGCTGAATTTGTCATGGTGTTTCCGATATAGGTTCTGTAATAGCCTAATCCTACCATTATGAGGCGAGAATTCTTACTGTTTGATCATTCCATACTTTGATAGCTGAGAGATTTTCATGAGTTCACCAAAATAGTGTGATTAGTATCTCATTTGAAACATGGGCTATTATTAGAAATAGTCAATAAAGAGGACACTACGGCGCCGTGAGTTTAACTTTCTGTCATCAAGGAATTGACCAGTATGACGGGTTCCTTTGCTTTACCATTAAGGGTAAAAGTGTTAAATTGATCACGTTTTGTTGCTCCTTTCGTTCAGTAACTAAACAGAACTGCACTTAACCTCAAACCAAGGACTTACCTTGCAGGCTTACACTCAAACTTTGATTCAACGATTAGACAATCTAAATCAGCAGCGCATTGATCGTGCGTTGGCGTTGATGAATGTGCAAGGCCAGCGAGTATTCAACCTTATTCCCGCACTGCTTCACTTCAATCACCCGATGATGCCTGGTTATTATGACCAACAAGTTCCTTTTGGAATTCGTAGCTTCACGCTTAATGAATTCCAAAAGCAATTTGTCTCTGATACCGAATTAACGCTGGGTGGCAAACTCACCGAGACGGATGAACCAGCAATCCTTGGCTTGTACACCATGGGTAGTACTTCTTCTATTGGTCAAAGCACTTCAAGTGATCTTGATATCTGGGTGTGTGTTTCCCCGGATATGGATGGCGCCTCTCGCGATAGCCTAACCAACAAGTGTCTCTTGATTACCGATTGGGCTGAAACCTTGGGAGTAGAAGCGAACTTCTTCTTGATGGATGAAGAGCGTTTCCGTTCGAACCATTCAGAAGAGATGACCGGCGATAACTGTGGTTCTTCACAGCACTTATTATTGCTTGATGAGTTTTATCGCTCTGCGGTTCGTTTGGCTGGTCAGCGTTTGTTGTGGCAAATCATTCCGCCAGAAATGGAAGAGTGTTACGACGAGTATGTTCAAGGTTTGTGTCAGGATGGCTATCTTGATTGCTCGCAGTGGATCGATTTCGGCAAGCTGAATCGCATTCCCGCTGAAGAGTACTTTGGTTCAAACCTGTGGCAGCTCTATAAGAGTATCGACTCACCGTATAAATCGGTTTTGAAGGCGATCCTGTTAGAAGCCTATTCATGGGAATACCCAAACACCCAACTGCTGAGTATTGATACCAAGCGTCGCTTCTTCGCGGATGAACCGGATCTGTATGGCATGGATAGTTACTATCTGATGCTTGAGAAGGTAACGCGCTACCTAGAGCGTATTAACGACCATACTCGATTGGACTTGGTGAGGCGCTGTTTTTATCTTAAGACCCACGAGAAGTTGTCACGAGATGCGGGCATTGGCTCCGTTGCGTGGCGTCGTGAAGCCTTAACCGAGATGACTAAGTCTTGGAATTGGGGACATGAAACCATTGCTGAGCTCGATAACCGCCGTAACTGGAAGGTTGAGCAGGTTAAAGTGGTGCACCATGCACTGCTTGATGCCTTGATGCTGAGCTACCGTAATCTGATTCAATTTGCGCGTCGTAACGACATCACTTCGGCAATCAGCCCACAAGATATCAGTATCTTGGCTCGTAAGCTTTACGCTGCGTTTGAGGTGTTGCCGGGTAAAGTGACACTACTGAACCCACAAATCTCTCCTGATCTGCATGAACCAGACTTGAGCTTCATCGAAGTTCGTCAGGGTCAGTCGAATAAAGCCGGTTGGTACTTGTATAAGCAGCCACTGGTAGCGCATCGTATTCTTGGTCAGCCTTCTCTAGAGCACCATGAGTACTTGAGTAAGTTGGTAGCATGGTCGTTTTTTAATGGCTTGATTACCGAGTCGACACGTTTGCACTCTGTGGTACGTGACGCTCACATCGATATCGATAAGTTCTATCAAATGGTGAGCGACCTGCGTAATACGTTTTCTTTGCGTAAGCGTCGCCCAAGTATGCAAGCACTGGCGAGCCCGTGTGAGATAAGCCAGCTAGCGATGTTCATCAACTTTGAAAATGACCCGACGTCTGAATTAAGTGGTCGTGCATTAAAAGTGGACCTCAAGAACGCCGATATCTTCAGCTTTGGTGAGGAAGGTAAGAGCTTAGTCGGCAGTGTCGACTTAGTTTATCGTAACTCTTGGCATGAAGTACGTACGCTGCATTTCCAAGGTGATACGGCAATGCTGGATGCGCTGAAGACGGTACTTGGCAAAATGCACCAAGATGCTTTACCGCCAGAATCGGTTGATGTGTTCTGTTACAGCAAAAACCTGCGTGGTGTGATGCGTAACATGGTGTATCAACTGCTTGCTGAGTGTATCGATTTACGATTGAAACCGATTGAACCCGAGAAGCGCCGCCGCTTTAAGGCTATTCGTTTAGCTAATAAGATGTTTGGTCTGTTCTTCGAACGTCGTGGTGTGTCGGTACAGATGTTGGAAAACTCGGTCGATTTCTACCGTAGCATCTCAACCAATAAGCTCAAAGGCTCACCTTTACTGATGCTCGATAAAGAGCAAGAGTATCAGCTACCAGAAGTGGTGGATGGTTTTGCGAGTGAGGGCTTGATTCAGTTCTTTTTCGAAGATACTGACAAAGGCTTCAATATTTATGTATTGGACGAGTCGAACCAAGTTGAGGTCTACCACCAGTACAGCGGTGAAAAAGATGAGATGATCGCGAGCGTGAATTCTTTCTACACATCGGTAAAAGATGAGTCGAAGATGTCGTCTAAGTTGATTAACTTTAACCTACCTCAGTACTACCAAATCGTTCATCCTGAAGAAGGCAATTCTTACGTTGTGCCTTATCGTAACGATGCAACTTTAGCTTCTCGGAGCTCAAAGATAGTTAACATCTAGTCTTACTAAGCCCGATTGATTTTAAAAAAAGGAGTGATTGATTCACTCCTTTTTAGTTTTGCTTACAAATGATTAGACCCAATCGATCGCTTCACCTGCGTGCTTCACGCATTCTTCTTTAACCATCTCAAACAGCTCCATGCCCGTCTTTGAACATGTCCACTTGTCGTCAACTAGCTTGAAGTGAAAGCCACCAGATTTAGACGCTAACCAGATTTCTTTCATTGGTTCTTGGCGGTTAATGATGATTTGGCTGCGGTTCTCAAACTCCAGCGTCATCACGTTACCAGTCACTTCGTAATCAATATCTGCCTCTGATTCATCGATAGCTTCTTCGATGTTTTGCATCTGTATATCGACCAGCTGATGAAATTCAGTCTCGTTCATCCTTTCTATCCTATTGCTTTTCCTGAGTGTGGTGCGATTATAGGGGGCATTGAGTTAATAATCACGATATGCAAAATGAAAAAATTAATTGCTGCTCTATTTATGATGTCCGTTATTGGACTTTCTGGTTGTGGTCAAACGGGTCCTTTGTACGATCCTGATGAAGTTCAGCAAACCGAACAATCACAATAAGTGAAAACACGCAGAAATCGTTATTTATAAGGGATAAGAACTTTGGATTACTTCAACTATCAGGAAGATGGCCAGCTTTGGGCTGAGGACGTCGCACTTTCACAACTAGCAGAGCAATATGGTACACCGCTGTATGTATATTCTCGTGCAACATTAGAACGCCACTGGAATGCGTTTGATTCATCGGTTGGTGAGCATCCGCACTTGGTGTGTTATGCCGTTAAAGCTAACTCAAACCTTGGCGTGTTGAATACTTTGGCTCGTTTGGGCTCTGGCTTCGATATCGTTTCTGGCGGTGAGCTAGAGCGTGTGGTTGCTGCCGGTGGCGATCCAGCAAAAGTTGTATTCTCTGGTGTCGGTAAAACAGCCGCTGAAATGAAGCGTGCGCTTGAGTTGAACATTAAGTGTTTCAACGTAGAGTCTGAACCAGAACTAGAGCGACTGAATAAAGTAGCTGGTGAGCTTGGTGTTAAAGCGCCGATTTCACTGCGTATCAACCCAGACGTTGATGCGAACACTCACCCTTATATCTCTACTGGTCTGCGTGATAACAAGTTTGGTATCGCTTTCGACCGTGCTCCTGCTGTCTATGAGTTTGCAAAAACACTCGATAACTTGTCTATCCATGGTATTGATTGCCACATTGGTTCTCAGTTAACGGATATCGAACCTTTCATCGATGCAACCGATCGCCTGCTTGCGCTGATCGACCAGCTACGTGCTAACGGTATCAACATCAAACACCTTGATGTCGGTGGCGGTTTGGGTGTGGTTTATCGTGATGAATTACCACCACAGCCTTCTGACTACGCGAAAGCTTTATTGGCTCGCTTAGACAATCATTCTGATCTAGAGCTGATTTTCGAGCCTGGAAGAGCGATTGCTGCTAACGCTGGTGTATTATTAACGAAAGTCGAGTTCCTCAAGCCAACAGAGCACAAGAACTTTGCCATCATCGATGCAGCAATGAACGATCTAATGCGCCCAGCACTTTACCAAGCTTGGCAGGATATTGTTCCTGTGAGCCCTCGTCAGGGTGAAACTGTGACTTACGATTTGGTTGGCCCAATCTGTGAGACAGGCGACTTCCTAGGTAAAGATCGTGACCTTGTTCTTGAAGAAGGTGATCTGCTAGCAGTTCGTTCAGCGGGTGCTTATGGCTTCGCGATGTCATCTAACTACAACACTCGTTCGCGTGCGGCTGAAGTGATGGTGGATGGCGATAAAACTCACTTGGTTCGTCAGCGTGAAGAGCTTACGAGTCTGTGGGAACTTGAAAACATTCTTCCGGAGTAATTTTAAGCGTTATGCACTTCCACTTTTCTAAAATGCATGGTTTGGGCAATGATTTCATGGTCGTGGACTGCATTACTCAAAATATTTTCTTTTCTCCAGATTTGATCCGTCGCTTGGCGGATCGTCACACTGGCGTGGGCTTTGATCAGCTACTTGTGGTTGAGGCTCCCTATGATCCAGAAACTGATTTCCATTACCGCATATTCAATGCGGATGGCAGTGAAGTGGAGCAGTGTGGCAATGGTGCACGTTGTTTTGCACGATTCGTTCGCATGAAAGGCTTAACGAATAAGTACAGCATCAACGTGAGTACCAAGAAAGGTAAAATGGTTCTCAAGATTGAAGAGAATGACCTGATCACGGTGAACATGGGCATTCCTGAGTTCGAACCCGGCAAGATTCCATTCAAGGCCAAGCAGCCAGAGAAGACGTATATCCTAAGAACGGATGTACACACCTTATTCTGTGGTGCGGTAAGCATGGGTAACCCACATGTGGTTACCGTGGTTGATGACGTCGACACGGCTGATGTGGACACCTTAGGCCCACTACTTGAATCACATGAACGTTTCCCTGAGCGTGTTAATGCTGGCTTTATGCAGGTCGTTAACCGTGAAGAAGTTCGTCTACGTGTTTACGAACGCGGCGCGGGTGAAACTCAGGCATGTGGCAGCGGAGCGTGTGGCGCAGTTGCAGTGGGTATCACTCAAGGCTTACTGGCTGAGAATGTGAAGGTTCGTCTACCAGGCGGTGACTTACACATTAGCTGGCAAGGCCCGGGTAAACCTCTGTTTATGACCGGCCCTGCAACGCATGTGTTTGATGGTCAACTTTCTTGCTAATAACGACCCAAAACAAATATATTCATAAAAATAAAGGATAGGTTTTGTCTTACGTTGAAGCCGACGCACTCACCGCAGAAGTGGTCGCGGAATATTTACGTGATAACCCAGATTTTTTCCAAGACCGAAAAGATTTGGTTGATCGCCTTGCTATCAATAACGTTGAGCAGGGCGCTGTTTCTCTGGTTGAGGTTCAGCTTAAACGCCAACGTCATCGAATCGAAGAGCTTGAAGAAGAGATCACTGGCTTGATGTCGTTGGCAGCAAATAACGATAAAACCTTCTATGAGTTTATGGATCTGCAAGCGCAAGTGCTGAAATGCAGTGACTTCATGCAGGTGATAAAAGCCGTTGAACAAAAAGCGTTAGATCTTGGGCTTAAGGCTCATGTTCGTATTCTTTCGCAATCTGGCTTTTATCAGTTGAGTGCTGAGGGTTACTCTAAGTTTTCGCTTAACCATTTCAATGGCAAAGATGCTTATCTTGGACGCTTGAGAAAAGCCGACAGACACGATTTGTTTGGTGATTATCCAGTTCCAGAGCTAGGCTCTTATGTAGTACTACCGCTTGCTAAGCAGTCTCCATTGGGTTTGCTCGCCTTTTCTAGTGAAGATGGCGGACATTTCCAACCCCATATGGATACGCTCTTTTTACGCCATTTAGCACTTGTTGTCGCTCATTTGGCGGACACCTTACCTTGGCAGATAAATAATGAGCCTAGAGCCCAAAATACCTCTTCCTAACAGCCTTCAAAAGCCACTTTCTCGCTTCTATGAATATCTCCGAAGCGAGAAGGGACTCAGCCTACACACCCAACGTAATTACAAACAACAACTTGAAACCATGGCCGGTCATTTAGTCACTCTAGGGCTAAAGGATTGGGGTCAAGTCGATGCGGCGTGGGTCAGACAACTGGCCAGTAAAGGCATGCGTGAGGGAATGAAAGCGAGCAGCATTGCAACGCGCTTATCGTCACTGCGCAGCTTCTTTGATTTCCTTGTGTTGCGTGGCGAAATGACCGCCAATCCAGCCAAAGGTGTCTCTGCACCTCGCAAACAACGCCCTTTGCCTAAAAACCTCGATGTTGATGAAGTGGGTCAACTGCTTGATGTGAATGAGGACGATCCATTGTCGATTCGTGATCGAGCGATGATGGAGGTGATGTATGGTGCTGGATTACGACTGGCAGAACTGGTCGGCATCAATCTGAAAGATGTGTTGGGTCGACAAGGCGAAATCCGAGTGATTGGTAAAGGCGACAAAGAACGCAAAGCGCCTTTTTCTGGTTTAGCTAAAGAGTGGGTCGATAAATGGCTCAAAGTTCGTGGTGAATTGGCTTCACCGGGTGAAACCGCGCTGTTTGTCTCTAAGCTCGGGACTCGTATCTCTCACCGCAGCGTGCAAAAGCGCATGGAAGAGTGGGGCAAGAAGCAATCTGTCGCGAGCCACATCAGCCCGCATAAACTGCGTCACTCCTTTGCAACGCATGTGCTGGAATCGAGCCAAAATCTTCGTGCTGTGCAAGAGTTGCTTGGCCATGAAAACATCTCGACGACCCAAGTGTATACCCACTTAGATTTCCAACACTTAGCACAAGCTTATGATCAGGCTCACCCGAGAGCTCGTAAGAAGAATAAAGATTAGATTAAAGGGTTTACTATGCGAATTTATCGAGGGTTAAAGCCCATCAAAGCCATGACCTTTGACTTGGATGACACCCTGTATGACAACTGGCCTGTGATCATGAAGGTTGAGAAAGAGATGGCACAGTGGCTTTATCAAAAGCACTCAGTGTCGGCTTCTTTATCGCTTGAAGAGTGGCAGGGCATTAAGCAGCAAGTCGCATCTGAAAACCCAGCTTTGAAACATGATGTCACCGTGTGGCGTGAAACTCAGATTAAGAGTGGTTTGCTGCAATTGGGTTACTCTCTGCAGCAAGCAGAGCAAGCGGCTCGAGAGGGCATTGAGCATGCCTTGTGGTTGCGTAATCAAGTCGATGTCCCTCAAGAAACGCATCGAGTGATGACTGAACTTAGCCAACGTATTCCTCTGGTTGCGATTACCAATGGCAATGTCGATCCACACAAAATTGGCTTAGGGCTGTACTTTCAATTAATCCTTAAAGCCGGCCCTGATGGCAGAGCAAAACCCTATCCAGATATGTTTGAAAAAGCTCAGCAACACCTAGGTTGTGACGCTGAGAATATTCTTCATGTTGGCGATCACCTCAAAACGGATGTCTATGGAGCCAAGCAAAATGGCTTCCAAGCGTGCTGGTTTAATGACACTGGTTCCAATTTATACCGCTCCCCGAAGGCGAGTGTGCTCCCTGATGTTGAAATAGACCAACTTAGCGATCTTATGCGACTAATTTAAAGACCTCTGTAAGCTTATTGTGTCGCATTTATGATATTGAATTGTTACATTAGTCGCAATTAAATGCCTGTTTAGGCTAGTATAATTGGCGACTACTTTTTATCGATTCATTTCAGTCATAGCAGTGGTTGCGGGTTCTTCACTTCACTCTATTTCGATCAAGGGTTGGCATGCAAACATTTACATTTCTCGCAAATACTGAGGAGCTATTTAGATCTCAATTTGATCAGCGAGAGTGGTGTGACAGCAAACAATATCTTATTCAACTTTTCTCTGCTCAATCTTCTGATGTGGCTCGTCGAATCGCGAGTGTTGCTCTCAATCGTCTAAGTAATGCCACCCTAATTGGCCAGAGTGCTCGTCATGTTATCTGTGACAATTGTCTTGAGAGTTGTTGTACCTTAATCATTATCAGTGAGTTTAATGAAACCCGTTTAACCTCCGCGGTTCAGCCTTTTACAGGCAACCCAAACCAAGACAGCCAAGAGCTCGCTTCTCAACTAGACCTCTCGAAAGATGCTAAAACGGTCATCAGCCTATGCGATCAGGTTGAAGGTCGTGATTACCCTATCTATAGCGCTTTTGAAAACCTACCCTATACATTGCCTGTTGCTGGTGGCTTGTGTCATGAGAATGAATACGGGCGTTGGGTTATGCATAACGAACAGACCTACCAACACGCTTGCGTGGCGGTGGCTCTGACTAACCCAAGATTGAAGGTTTGGTCGGACGCGTACTCTGAGTGGAACCCGATTGGGATGAAGCTACGAGTCACACACGCAATCGGAAATCGCTTATACGCATTGAACGACAAGCCGGCTATTGAAGTATTCAAACATTACCTTGCGGATGGCAAAGATCTCCCTTTCAGTCAACTGATGAGCTTTCCACTTTATCGAGAACTTGGCAGAAAGAAGGGTATCTCGACGCCGCTACGTATTAATGATGATGGCAGTATTGAGTTTGATAGCCCTTGGCATGTCGGTGAAGAGGCGCAGTTTTGTTATAACCACCCATCGCTCACTGCAGAAAAGGTGCACCACGGTGCCGAGATGCTAGCCATGCATCAGCCTGAATCGGTGATCATTTATAACTGCGTATCTCGACTTGAATTTATCGACAGTAAACTTGAGCTCAAGCCATTTGAAGGGATAGTGAATACATGTGGTGCCTACTGCATGGGGGAGCTATACCGTAATGAAGACCGCCAAGAGATACTGCACCACAGCTTGACTTATATCGCTATGCGCGAGTCTGACGAGATTAAAGAGTTTCATTGCGAAGACTTTCAGTGTGGCTCAACCGTGTCGCCATTGCTTAACCTAGTCAGAAATGCAGTCGCTGATCTCGACAGTATGAATACTCAGATGGAAAAGAAACTCCATCAACAAGCGCGTCGCTTAACCGAAAGCTATCGCATTGACTCGCGTACTGGTTTGCCGAACCGTATCGTACTGAAAGAGCGCCTCAATACGATTCTGTTCAGTGAACATCTGCTGACCTTAAAGCTAACCAACTTCCATCAGGTTAACGAAAAGTATGGTTATCAAGTGGGGGATCAGCTGCTACTCGATCTGTCTAATCACTTTATCGAGCGATTACAGCTTCGTGTGGTTAAAGAGCCTCGCGTGAAGGTAGAGCTATTCAGTATTGGTGTTGGAGAGTGGGCGATTATCTTCAATGCTAGTGTTGGTAGTACGAAAATAAAAGAAGGTTTCGTTGAGTTCGCCGATGACATCGAACACATAAATTTTGAGCCATATGGTTTGGCTGATATTGATTACCTGTCAGTTTCTCTGTGTGGCGGCTTTGCTAGTCGTTGTGACTTCTTAACCGACAGTGGTGACCAGATCTTATTGAAAGCGATCGAAGCTCGACGCTATGGAGTACGTAACAATACCCACATCACCAATGCTAAAGACATTCAGGTGAGTGAAGAAGATCGCAAAGAGCAACTAGGCTGGCTGAGCTGTGTAAGTCGTGCGATTTTAGATCAGAACATCATCACTTATTCCCAGCCAATTGTGGAGTCGGTTACGCACGAAATGATTGGCCAAGAGTGCTTGGTCAGAATCATGGAGTCAGACGGTACCATTGTGCCACCAGGTAAGTTCTTACCTATCATTGCCGACACGCACCTTTACACTCGCCTCAGCCGACACATGATTAAGAACACCATAGGTTATATGGCGGATAAGCAAAGCCCATTTTCTATCAACCTATCCCCGCAAGATTTGTTGAGCGACAAGACGCTTGAGGTGCTCGAGACCGCCATCAGTGCTATGAACGATCCCACTCGACTTGGCCTAGAGGTTCTCGAGTCTGAGCAGATTAAAGATTATGGTCGCATGATTGAGGTGTGTGATCACTTCCGTGCTCTCGGGGCGAGAATCATTGTTGATGACTTTGGCTCTGGTTACTCCAACATCGAGGAAATCATTAAGCTTGAGCCACAGATCATTAAGCTCGACGGTAGCTTGATTCGTAATATCGACAAAGATCAAAAACAAAGAAACATAGCCTCTCAGTTGATTCGTTTGTGCCAAGTGTTCAATGCCAAAACGGTCGCTGAATTTGTCCATAACCAACAGGTTTGTGAGATAGCAGAGCAAATGGGTGTCGATTATCTGCAGGGTTACTACTTCGGTGAGCCTAAGCGACTGTTTTAGCAGTTAAAGCTTCCCGCATTGTGTAACGACTGGCTATAAAAGTACTGCGCCGCCATTAATGACTGCTTTTTGGCGGAATGAATGATGTCTAACTAAGGTCACATTATTCATAACGCGATCGCAAGTATTCCGTGCAAGCCTTATCTATAATAAGCACAATAATAAATCATTAACGTAACGATTAATGTGAATATGCAGTCGACTTCTCTCCTGATACAAGACATTGAGCAAACCCAACGTGAATTGGAAAAGATAGATTTTCATCAACATGAAAGCCTACTGATTCAGGTGTTTTCGTCTTTCGAGAAAGGTTCTGTTTTGGCTGCCTGCCAAGTGATTCAATCGACTTTTCCCAATGCCAAATTGATTGGTTGCAGTGCTAACCACTACATTAGTCAAGGTGTCATCCTGCACCAAGGTCTTTATCTGATTGTTACCCGCTTTGACGCGACGTCTTACTCTTGTGGTGTTGTCGAATATAGCGAACAACCATTGCTCGATAGCCACGCTATGTGGCAACAGCTTGAGTGCAATGATAATACTCAAAGCATCATCTGTTTCGCAGA
The DNA here is from genome assembly GCF_041439145.1 of Vibrio sp. 1F255. Taxonomy (NCBI): domain Bacteria; kingdom Pseudomonadati; phylum Pseudomonadota; class Gammaproteobacteria; order Vibrionales; family Vibrionaceae; genus Vibrio; species Vibrio sp. 1F255. The sequence continues at coordinate 16,124 of NZ_JBGONQ010000038.1, forward strand.
CCGCTTGCAGATAAATAACCGAGATCTATTTTCAGCGTTTGAGCAGTCGATGTATTCATTACCGATCTGTGGCGGTGCATCGACCATCACAGATAATGGGCGATGGGTGATGTTAGACGGCATTTGCTATGAAAATGCCTATGTGATGTTGGCGCTGCACAGTGTTGAGCTCTCCATCGCTAAGGGTTACTACACTGAATGGAATCCGATTGGTCGAACTTTTCGAGTGACAGGTGCTCAAGAGAACCGGTTGTTGGAACTGGATGGGATGCCTGTTCGCGAACTCTACAATCGTTACCTCGCTGATGGCCTCGAAGTGCCTTTTGAGCAACTGCATAACTTTCCCTTGATGGTCGGTGACCCGAAAGAGCAAAACATTCACTTACCGCTCAAGGTAACGGAAAGTGGAGAGATAGAATTCAGCGGCCTGTTCCAAGTGGGCGATGAGGTCCGGTTTTGTTATGACCATCCATCACTGACCTTAGAGCAGATACGACTGGGCGTGCAGCAGATCGCCTCTCATAGGCCAGAACAGTTCTTCATTTATAACTGTACATCTCGTATCGACTTTATTGATGGCAACCAAGAGGTTGAGGTTTTCCAAAAATTGGCCGACAGCTATGGTGTTTACTGCATGGGAGAACTTTATCAAGAGAATGGCCAACAGCGAATCTTGCACCATAGCCTCACTTATCTTGCGCTTAGAGAAGGCGAGGGTAAGGCGGTATTGCCATTAGAGACGCAACCCGCGACCAACATATCCCCTCTGTTTTCATTGATCCGAAATGCACTGCTTGATGTCGATGACATGAACAACAGCATGGCGAGTAAGATTCAGCAGCAAGCCACTGCATTGACGGCAAGCTATCGAATTGATCACCGTACAGGTTTACCCAATCGAAGTGTGCTGCGTGAGAAACTGTCGAAGATGAGCAGTGATAGCCACTTACTAGCTTTGAAGGTCACGACCTTTGGTCAGATCAATGAGAAGTATGGTTATCGAGTGGGTGACAAGCTTCTGCATGATTTGAGTGAGTACTTTCAAAAGGCGCTGTGGCAGTTCTTTGATGAGGGCTGTCAGCTCTACAGTATCGGTATTGGTGAGTGGGCGGTGGTGTTTGATAGTTGGGCGAGCCAAGAACATATTCATCAGCGATTCTCGGAATTTGCCGATCAAACCGAGCATGTGAATTTTGAGCCTACCGGTTTACCCGATATTGATTACTTGTCGGTGTCTATCTGTGCGGGTATCGCCAGCCGTCGAGATTTCCCGACTACCTCTATTGATGACTTATTGTTGAAGGCGATTGATGCGAGGCGCAGCGCTGTCAGCCAGAACAAGCACCTAGTGAGCGCCAAGGCACTCATTCAATTGGAGAAGCATCGCCAAGAGCAACTTGGTTGGCTGTCGTGCGTGAGTCGCGCGGTGCTTAATCAGAATATTGTGGCGTGCTCTCAGCCCATAGTTTCAGCACACAGTCATCAGGTAGAGAGCTACGAGTGTTTGGTTCGAATTGAAGAGGACGGTCAGTTAATTGCACCGGGTAAGTTCTTGCCAATCATTGAAGGAACCCATCTCTATACACGCCTCAGTCGTCAGATGATAACGCGCACCTTCGATTTTATGAGTCAGCGAACCGATTCGTTCTCAATTAATTTAGCGCCACAAGATTTCAGCAATGAGAAAACCATTCTTCACCTTGAACAAGCGATCAAGAAAATCAGTCACCCACAGCGTATTGGCTTGGAGGTGTTAGAAACGGAACAAATTCAGGATTACGGTCGCTTGATTGAGGTGTGTAATCACTTCCGCGATCTTGGTGTGAATATTATTGTTGATGACTTTGGTTCGGGCTATTCGAACATTGATGAGATATTGAAGCTAGAACCACAGGTGATCAAGCTTGATGGCAGTTTGATTCGCAATATTGATAAAGATAAAAAGCAGCGCAAGATCGCTCAGCAGTTGGTGAGCTTATGCCAGATTCTGAATGCTAAGACGGTGGCGGAGTTCGTTCATAATGAGCAGGTGTGCCGTATTGCTGAAGACATGGGGGTCGATTACTTGCAAGGGTATTACTTTGGTCAACCTCAGCGTTTGTTTTGATGGAGCGAGCGTTTCACGTGAAACACTGGTTGGCTCAATAACGAAAATACGATGTAAAAAGGGTGAGCTTATGGCTCACCCTTTTTGTTTTTAGTGTCTGTCTCGTCCCGAAATGTGTTTTTACCTTCCCGCGCGCCTGCTTGGTCTATTTGAGGGCGTGGCCACACTTGTCGGCGTGGAACACTTTTAGATAATGCTGGTAGTAGTCATCAATGAGCTTGGCAGATTCACTTTCACCTAAAGATTTGAGTAACTCAATACCCACTTCACAAGTACACAAGTGGCCACTGTCTTGGTTGCGGCGCAAGGTGTATGAAGATTCGCTGGTAATATCGAGGTGAACTTGCGGAACGGCTTGTAACCACGAGCTCTTGTTAAGCATCTTCTTCGCTTCTTGCCATGTGCCATCCAAGATGATGAATAGCGGCTTACGGCTCTGGGCTTGGGTCATTACAGCTTGCTGGCACTCGACACTTTGATCACTTGGGAATAAAAGAAACGGTTGTCGTGTTTCATCGTCAAGCAGTGCGATGAGCTCCGCTGGTGGTGTTTTCCTTTGCCATACAATGGACTGACACTGATCAAGGGATTGCTGAAGCAGCTTCCCTGTATTGGTATCGCGTGACAGTTCATTCTCATGAGTGAGCAGTACAAGATCGATTTGGCTTGCGACACTAGGTATCAGGTGACAAATACATTGGTGAGTGAAGCTACAACCATGGCAAGCTTGTTGGTTACTCATGTTTACAACTTCACTCCACTTTGTGCGGGTGAGATACCATCAGCAAACAAAACCACGTCGCTGATATCAGCATCATCTGCAACTGGAGCGACACTTGGGTTTAGCGGGTAGCTGACACCAGAGTATGAAAGTGTGTGTTTCGCCGGTGTTGCACCGCCGCCACTGACATTGAAGATCAGATCCTGCCAGCCGTGGTTTTGCGATTTACCTAAGCGTATGTCGCCCTTAACCAGTGTCACTCGGCTATTGAAGCGCCAGTTATCTTGATGGTTTTCGAAAATTAGCAGTGTACAGCCACCAGAACCACACCAATCGAGTTGGGCGAACAGCTCTTCTTTACCGTCGCCGTTGAGGTCGTAGGTTAACCAGCGGTATTTAGTGTCGTCAGGTGAGCTGTTGTTGATCTTAAAGTATTCGCGGATCGCTTGGTCGACTTTTGGATCAAGTTGATCGCTGGAGTTCACCTGCTTTGCGGTTAGATCAACGTTAGTGGTGGTGTTTACTTGTGCTTGCGCACTCTTAGCTTCGAATAGCACCAGACCGCCATTGGCAATCGGATACACCACGTTGCCCACTTTCTCTTTTTCAGCGATTAGCTTGCCATTATCGAGTGTGAAGATGCGCTCGGAGATCAAATATTGTTGCTGGTGGCGAGTCATAACCACTTGTACCTGATTTTGGTTCAGTTGCTGCCAGAAGCCTTGTTCAACAATAGAAGGGTCTCCATTGCTGTATGAATAAGTCGTGATAGCACTGTGGTCATTGTTGAGTTCAAGGTTGATAGAGAACCCTGAGTTTTGCGTTGAGCTAGCGAAGTAGAGTCCGCTCCAGTCCAGCGTTGGATCTTGGTTAGAGACCGTCGCACAGCCATTGTAGTTACTGTCATTGAGGTTAAGCTTGGCATGCCACCCATAGATAGAATCGCTCATGCCGTCGCTACAGCTCTCTTTTGTAAGGTTGAGTTTGCCTTGCGCTGCTTTACCTTCTAATTGGTAATCACGACTGCTTGGTGTGGTGCGGCTTGATTCAATATCGAGGGTTTGTGGCTGTTCGCCCATCTTAGTATATTTCAGCTGGTCTTTATCGAAGGTTGCTGACCAGAAGGGTTCATTACCGAATACTCGTGTTGAACGCAGTGGTTGGTCGCAGCGCTCAGGGTTCTCTGCGGTTAGGATGTTCACTTGGTCAACCACGAAACGCGCTGTGAAATCTGCGTTATAACCCGTTTGGCTCGGCACGGTTAGGTGACCAATCAGCTCGCCATATAAGGCTTGGTAAGGTCTCGTTGAGAGCCCTTGTGCTTCTAACGCTAACTCTGGAGATAAGTCTAACCAGTATTGTTGTTGGCTACCGCAAGGAGTGAAGGTTCGGCTTTCATGGCCAACCACCACCTGACCACGCATGATGAAGGTTTGCGGTTGAATGCTCAGTGGCTCATCCAAGTTTGCTGGGGGCTGTTCAGGTTGTTGCGGCGTATCAGGTGCCGTAACACAGCCTTGTAGAGCGAACGCGACTAGCCATGTCACTGGGTTTTTCATTACCTTCATGTTATATCTTCCTCGGAGCAACCGTTAATTGGATTTATTATGGCATATTGGTTATTTAAAACAGAACCCGACACCTTCTCTATTCAGACTCTTAGAGTACAAAAAACCTCTTGTTGGGAGGGTGTACGCAACTATCAGGCTCGAAACATGATGCGTGATGACGTCAAGCTTGGCGATCTGGTGATGATATACCACTCATCATGTAAAAAAGTTGGCGTAGCGGGGATCGCTAAAGTAACCAGAGAAGCCTACCCAGACCACTTTCAGTTCGACCCTGAGAGTGATTACTACGATCCTAAGTCTTCACCCGATAACCCACGCTGGATCATGGTGGATGTCGAGTTTGTGCGAGTGACTGAGCGCTTGATTCCTTTGGTTACGCTTAAAGCCATGCCTGAACTCTCCGAAATGCCCTTGGTGAAACGCGGTAATCGCTTATCGATCATGCCGGTTACCGAACAAGAGTGGCAGGCAATCTTAAGCAAAGAAGTGTTAGGTTCTCGATAGCGTTAGAGAGAGCTTTTTACGTAAGGTTCAAAAAAGGCAGCCAGTTGGCTGCCTTTTTATTTATTCAGATCTGTTCAACGAGCGAGATTAGAGCAGGTGCTTTTCTAGGTAGTGAGCAACGGCATCGTCTGCGTTACTGCCAATCACTTCATTGTCAGGTAGTGCTTTCATCACTTTCTCATGTGATGTACCCATGATTAGACCTTTACCCGCCATAGCCAGCATTTCAGCGTCGTTCATGCCATCACCAAAGGCAACACAGTTATCCAGAGTCAGGTTTAGTGATTTTGCAACAGCGTCTAGAGCGTGGCCTTTAGAGACTTCAGCTGCCATCACTTCCAGACACCAAGGTGTAGAGAAGGCGATGTTCAGTTTGTCGCCAAAAGCATCTCTTAGCTTTTGTTCAAACGTGACGAGATATTCGTGGTCTTGTTCTGGATGTGTGAAGAAGACTTTCGCGATGCCTTCGCTTGGTGCGTTTTCAGCTTCAAAGCGCTTGTAGCTAAAGCCAGACTCACTGTGGAATTTAGCCAACATTTCATCTTCACGGTCTAGTAACCAATCTTCATTCTGGTACATGTGAATAAAGAGGTTTGGATCTTGGCGCACAATATCAATAACTGGCTGAACGAGTTCCTGAGGTACGTTCTGGCTATACATCAGTTGATCGTTTTGGTCATGCACGCGTGCACCGTTTGAAGTGATCATGTACGCCGGAATACCTGCTATCTGACGAATACCCGCCACATCGACGTGATGGCGACCCGTTGCGAAGATGAAGGTATAACCTTGGTCGTGTAATTTCTTAAGCGTTAGCTTGGTAAAGTCGCTTAGCTGATGGTTGGGAGCCAAAAGCGTACCATCTAAATCAGAAGCAACAATTTTCACGGAATCTTTTAGTGCAGGAATACTCATTTAACCCTCATTGCAAAATGCTTAACCAATATTGACGCTAGCCAGCGCTAGAATCGTTTTAACTACAATATCTCTAGGTAGAAATTGTATGCCAAATTCATGCAAGAAAAGAGGGCAAAGCTCACTTACTTCTCTTCCTCTTTAGCGCTTATTTTCTTGGTAGGTTGCTTAGCCTATTAGCTCTAGGCGAAAAACTGATTGATCGCATCCAGTGTTTGATTGCGATATTCATCCTGCTCAAACAACACCTCATGCCTAGAACCCTCAATCAACTTAAACTGACAATCAGAGTTGGTTTTCTTCAGCTTAGATATGAACTTTACTTGAGCACTGTTACTGACAATCTTTTCATCCCCAGCTTGAATCAATAGCAGAGGGATCTTGATTTGACGAGTTTGTTGAATTGCTTGCTTGGCGGCCATTAACCCTTGCCACACCCAACGCGTGCTTGGTCCACCCACCTGCAAAGATGGAGACTCGTCATATAAGCGGCGGAACCACTGATAGCGAACCTTACTGTGGCTCAGTAAGTTGTTTTCAAAAGGCTTCGAATAATATGCTTGCTGGCCCGGCGCGTAAGTTGGCTTGGCATAAAAAGCGGTAAGCACTTGTCCAACGATCATCGCGATAGGTTTCAGGTACCACTCGGTATTGATACCAAACATCGGAGCGCACAGAGTCACCTTATCAAACGGGTGGTCTGGATGGGTTTGTAGGTAGCGAGTGGCTATGGTGCTGCCCATTGAGTGTGCGAGCAGGTAGCGATTGGAATACTTACTGAGATCAAAACTGGCAATGACGTCAGACATGTCAGATTCATAATCATCAAACTCATGAATGTGACCAATGTCAGAGTCTGTTACCATACGTTCAGACTGGCCTTGACCTTGGTGGTCAAATGAATAAACGTCATAGCCTTGTTGATAAAAATCATAAAAGATTTCTTGGTATTTTTGGCAGCATTCGATACGGCCATTTGAAATCACAATAGCTTTGCTGTGCTTTTCTGAGGTGAGGCTGCACCAGTACAGTTTCTTTTTACCAGACGATGTTAAAAACCCCTCTTTTCTTTGTTGCCAAAGAGCGTTGATCGGGTGTTTAATCGCATGATCGAACTGAGGTTCTTGAGTGTAAGGGAAGGTGGCTTCGCTGTGGTTTTCCATGGGAAATTACCTGAACTGATGCGTGTGAGAGCTTTATTGCTACTAATGTTGTTAGATTAAAGAACTAGTAAGGAAATGCAAATGGATACTCATGTTTGGCTTGCTTATGTTGTCACAGCGATTTTGTTTAGCTTGGCTCCGGGCTCGGGTACCGTTAACTCAATCAGTAATGGGCTTAGCTATGGCACTAAAAAGTCACTCGCATCAATTGTTGGCTTACAGCTTGGTCTTGCGTTTCACATTATGCTGGTGGGCGCGGGTATCGGTGCACTCGTTGCTAAGTCTGCGTTGGCGTTCACCATCATTAAGTGGGTCGGCGTGGTGTACTTACTTTGGTTAGGTATTCAAAAGTGGCGTGATAGCTCGAGCCTAGTAGCATCTGAAGAAAGCTCTACTCTGTCGAGTGGCAAACTGCTGAGAAACGCTGTGCTTATCAACCTAACTAACCCGAAATCAATCGTGTTTTTGGTGGCTTTGTTTCCTCAGTTTATTGACCCTACACAACCTCAAGCACCTCAGTTATTAGTGCTAGGTGTGACGACAGTATTCATTGATAGCGTTGTTATGTTGGGTTACACCTCATTAGCGTCACAAATGGGACGTTTTATTCGCTCTGATCGCATAATGGGTAAGATAAATAAAATATTTGGTGGTATGTTCATGGGCTGCGGTGCTTTGCTAGCTGCCGCGAAAGCTTAGATTAAGCGACTGAGTTATAGTTAAACCAATCAGAGTTATCAAGAAATGACCGCTACATACGTTGCTCGACAACCTATCTTAAATCGCAAGAGGAATACACTCGGCTATGAGTTGTTATTTCGCGATGGAGAAAAGAATGCGTACCCAGCGCATATTGAGTCTAATCGAGCAACGTATCGTCTGATTGTTGAGAACTTCTTGTCTGTTGGTCTTAACCCTTCTATTCCATCTTCACGCTGCTTTATCAACTTCCCTTATCAAAGTTTGATTCGTCGACTGCCCTTAAGTTTGCCGAAAGATAAGGTGGTGGTAGAGATTCTGGAAACCTGTAAACCAACAGATGAATTGTTGGAAGCGGTTAAAGACCTTTACCAAGCGGGTTACATGATTGCCCTAGATGATTTTACTTCGACCCCAGAATGGGAACGTTTCCTTAAATACACGCATATCGTAAAGCTCGATATTATGCAGATGGGTTTGGATGAAGCGTGTGATTTGGTTAGGGCGCATCAAGGGAAAAAGTTTAGCTTTTTGGCGGAGCGCGTTGAGACCGAACAAGAATTCCAGCAAGCCAAAGAGGCTGGCTTTAAGTTTTTCCAAGGTTACTTTTTCAATAAACCGGAAATCATCAAGAGTAAATACATTAGCCCTGAGCAAGTGATTGCTATGGAGCTGTTTCAAGAAGTGTGTAAGCCCGATGTGGACTTTCAACGGGTGGAGAGCATTGTCGCGAAAGATGTGGCGCTCTCATATAAGCTGCTGCGTTTTGTGAATACTATGTCGCCGCGCCTTGAAGTTACCATCTCTTCTTTTCGTCAGGCTTTGGTATATCTAGGTCAAGAGAAACTGAAAATGTTTGTCTCGTTAGCCGTCGCCTCTTATGTGTCCGATAAAAAGCCTAAAGAGCTGTATGGATTGTCTCTACAGCGTGCTCAGTTTTGTCAGCGTATGTCTCGCTATCAGGCATTTGAAGGGTATAGAGAACAGGCCTTTATGATTGGCTTATTCTCCTTGTTGGATGCTCTGTTGGACTTGTCGTTAGATAACTTAGTCGAGCAGTTGCCGCTGTGTAAAAGTATCAAGGTTGCTCTATTACGTAGAGAAGGGCCATATGGTACCTTGCTCGCACTTGAAGAGAGCTTTGAGCATGCCGATTGGCAACAGATTGATGAGCACTGCGCCGATTTAGGATTAAGCGTGGATCAGGTTAAAACGGAGCTTACTGAAGCGCGCCGTTGGAGCCATACCGTGACCAACAAGCTCTGATATTTCTTCGTTAAACTTTTATGACAATTGAAACGCACGCCTTGACGTGCGTTTTTTTATATCTAAGATATGTGCATATCCATATATGAGTATGTTTTTATGCTTCCTCACCAATTTTTTAAATTACTGTCCGATGAAACGCGAGTGCGTTGCTTAATGTTGATAGTTCGCAATGAGTGCTTATCGGTTGGTGAGTTGACTCAGGCATTGCAAGAAAGTCAGCCAAAGGTTTCACGCCATCTTGCGCAGCTGCGTTCAAACGGTGTTTTGATTGATGTTCGCCAGGGGCAGTGGGTGTTTTACCGCCTGTCACAAGATTTACCAGGTTGGATGCTAAAGTTAATTGACGACCTTATTGCATCGAACTGTTTGAAAACTGAATACCAGCAAGATATTGAGCGCTTAGAGTCGATGAACTCACGCCCAGTATGTTGCGTTTAAATACATTAAAACTTAATGCCGAAATAGTTGTAGTTGCAGCTAGGCGACAAGTGAACTTATCCCTATGAGCATAGTGGCTCTATGTAATTAGGGCGGCCGGCGCTCCGGTAAGTGAACGTAGTCAACAACGCTGCGGCTTCAAATATGAAGGCAATTAACTGAGAGAACAGAAAATGACAGTCAAAGTAGGTATTAATGGTTTTGGTCGTATCGGCCGTCTAGCACTTCGCGCAGCATTCGATTGGGATGAGCTAGAATTTGTTCAAATTAACGATGTTGCTGGCGACACAACAACACTGGCCCACCTTCTAGAATTTGATTCAGTTCAAGGTCGCTTTCACCACGAAGTAACTGCAGAAGGCGATGAGATGATCATTAATGGCCAGCGCATCAAGACCACACAAGAGCGCGACATCGATGCGATCGACTGGTCTGGTTGTGATGTGGTTATCGAAGCGACAGGTGTTCACCGTAAGACCTCTTTCCTAAACAAATACCTAGAGCAGGGCGTGAAACGTGTTGTGGTATCGGCGCCAGTGAAAGAAGAAGGCATCGCAAACATCGTTGTTGGTGTGAATGACAATATCTTCGACCCTGCGGTACACAAAATCGTAACGGCAGCGTCTTGTACAACGAACTGTATCGCGCCAGTGGTTAAGGTGATCAACGAGAAGCTTGGTATCGAGAACGCAGCCTTCACCACTATTCACGATTTAACTAACACGCAAACTATTCTTGATGCGCCGCACAAAGACTTACGCCGCGCACGTGCATGTGGCATGAGTCTTATCCCAACAACGACGGGCAGCGCCAAAGCGATTGTTGAGATCTTCCCTGAGCTAGAAAACCGCATCAACGGCCACGCAGTTCGTGTACCGCTAGCGAACGCTTCTCTGACAGACATCATCTTCGAAGTGAAGCAAGACACCACGGCAGAAGAAGTTAACGCGATGCTGAAAGAAGCGTCTCAGAATGAACTAAAAGGTATTCTTGGCTTTGAAGAGCGTCCACTGGTTTCTATCGATTACAAAGGCGACCAACGCTCAACAATCGTGGATGCACTATCAACGATGTTGGTCGGTAAGCGCATGGTTAAGATCTACGCTTGGTACGACAATGAGATGGGTTACGCAACACGTACCGCTGAGCTTGTTCGTACCGTTGGCCTTGCTTAATAAGAATCTGGAGAAGATATAATGATACATCCAACATGGCAACTAGACCTAGAGCAAGGTGCGCTAGTGCTTACTCCGTGCCCAGGCACAAAAGAAGCAACGCTTGATGCATCACTGGCTCAGCTAAAAGAGCAAGGCGTTGAAGCTATCGTGACAGCACTTGATGACCATGAGCTTGCAAGCAAAGACGTGGCGGCACTTGGTGAAAAAACACGTGCGTTAGGTATGCAATGGTTCCAGATCGAAATTGAAGACGACTGTGCACCGGGTGCTGGTTTTGCTGCGAAGTGGCAAGCAGCTAGCCCTGAGCTACATAACATCGTCGATAACGGCGGCAAGGTTGCAATGCATTGTATGGGCGGCTCTGGTCGCACTGGTTTGTTCGCAGCTCACCTACTGTTAGAAAAAGGCTGGGATTTGAGCAAGGTAGTTCAAGAGGTGCAGGCACTGCGTCCAGGTGCCTTCACTAAACCTATCCAGGTTGAATACATTAATGGCGTAGCGAATAGCTAATAGTCATCAGTGTTAGACAGGGAGCTTTTGGTCTCTGGAGTGTTGAACTTATCATGATCCAAAAGCTCTTTTTGTTTAGATTGCAGAGATAGCGTTATGTTTTCAAATCTAAGTAAGAGCGTTCGCCAATACATGTTGGTGACTTTTAACTACTGGAACTTCACCATTACTGATGGTGCACTTCGCATGTTGGTGGTTCTGTATTTTTACGACCTTGGCTACAGTTCGTTAGAAATCGCCTCACTGTTCCTTTTCTATGAATTCTTTGGTGTGGTGACTAACCTAATCGGTGGCTGGTTAGGGGCGCGTCTTGGCCTCAATAAGACCATGAACATTGGGTTAGGCATGCAAGTCGTCGCCTTGGGTATGCTCGCGGTGCCAACGGCAATGCTGACCATTCCTTGGGTCATGGCGGCGCAAGCCTTGTCTGGTATCGCTAAAGACCTCAATAAGATGAGTGCCAAGAGCTCAATTAAGACTCTGGTTCCTGATGAACAACAAGGCGCGCTTTATAAGTGGATTGCGATTCTGACCGGATCTAAGAATGCGCTTAAAGGGGCAGGCTTCTTTATTGGTGGTTTACTACTTTCAACGATTGGCTTCCAATACGCTGTGCTTGCGATGGCAGCCGTGTTGGCATTGGTCTTCGTTGGCAGTGTGTTGAGCTTAGAAGCGGACATGGGTAAAGCGAAAACTAAACCTAAGTTTAAACAGATCTTCTCTAAGTCTGAATCCATCAACATCCTATCCGCAGCACGTATGTTCCTGTTTGGCGCTCGTGATGTGTGGTTTGTGATTGCTTTGCCGATTTACCTAGGCAGCGTGTTTGGGTGGGATCACTTATGGGTGGGTGGCTTTTTAGCGGCTTGGACCATCGCATACGGCTTTGTGCAGGGCATTGCACCCAAGATTACTGGTAAAGCACAAGGCAAGGTGCCTGATGGACATGCAGCGCTATTATGGGCGGGGGCGTTGGTTATCGTGACTGCAGGTATTGCCTATGCGGTGCAAATTGGCTGGCAACCCGAGTTCGTTATTATCGGTGGCTTGATGGTGTTTGGTGCCATCTTTGCGGTGAATTCATCGCTGCACTCATACCTTATTGTGAGTTATGCGAAAGGTGATGGCGTTTCTCTTGATGTCGGTTTCTACTACATGGCAAACGCGATGGGCCGTTTGATTGGCACGATATTGTCGGGCTTGGTATTCCAAATGGCCGGTTTGTCTGCGTGTCTGTGGGTTTCCTTCGCATTCTTGGCGATAACGACGGTGATCTCTCTGCGTTTACCGAAAGTGCCGCAAATTTCAGCGGCATAAGCTTCAGCCACATGAGCCTCATTTGTGAGAGCTCAAGTCGCAGAAGCTAGAGTCGTATGAGCTAAATTCGCGATAAGTATCTCCTTTAACACTAAGCTGACTTGGTATTTATTCCGGTCAGCTTTTTTATTGCTATAGTAGAATGATTGAATATTAATCAGGCATTTACATGAAGCAGCGAATTCTCTTTTTTGATTTAGCACGATGTGTCGCGGCCGTAGCGGTTATCGCGATTCATGTTTTGGCGCCTTATCGCAATGAGTTGGGCACTATTCCTTTCGGTGAATGGCTTACTGCCATTACGGTAAACGGTTTCAGCCGCTGGGCAGTACCTGTGTTCATTTTGATTACTGGCGCACTGATGCTCAGTGATCAGCGCCCGTTTGACGCCAAATACTACCTCAAGCGTCGTTTGGGCAAGGTACTGATACCTTTCATTGTCTGGTCGCTTTTCTATACCTATCTGTCGGGCTGGTCAGCAATGGGCTTTGATGCCGACGTCAGTTGGGACGTGTTGCTTAATAGCTACCATCATTACACCTATTACCACCTTGGTTTCTTCTATTACTTCATCCCACTCTATTTTGTGATTCCGTTCTTGCAGATCATGGTTAGAAAGTACGGTGATAGATCGGTCTATGCCTTTACGGCGGTATGGTTGTTCACAACATTGCTGTTCTTACTGAAAATCGATGGCCCTTGGAGTCACGAATTGTGGTTGTACACCGGTTACTTACCATTGGGTTACTTGCTGTATAAGATTGTGCCACTTAACAAGATGACCGTTGGCGTGAGTGTGTTACTGGGTGGGCTAGCGTTACTAACCACGGTTTACATGGTGGTTGATGCAAGCTTGGTAGCAGAAGAGTACACGGTAGGGCGCTGGCTATCTTACAAAACGTTGAATACCGTATTAGCCGCGAGCATGGTGTTCATGGTATGCCGTTACTATGGTGAAGGCCTGTCTGAGAAGAGTAACCAAGTGGTTGGCTTTATCAGTAAGCACAGCTTAGGTATTTACCTGCTGCACCCGATTTTCTTGTGGCCGATGAAAGAGTTTGGTTGGTACCAAGGACATCCGGCATGGGTTATTCCATTATGGATTGTGATCAGCGGAGCTGGCGCATTATGGATGAGCTGGTTGGTGTCTAAGTCAGAGAAAACGCGTTGGTTATTGCCTTAGCGGTGATTGCTAAGGCTTTCTGATGGATTACTTAGGGGAGACAGTTGAAGCGGCTGACGTTTAGCGCTTCAACGCAAAGTGTAAGAACTTATCGCCTTGGTAGGTTAAGGTTCCTTTGTCGCCAGGGTTAAGGGCGTGGAAGTAGTGGATGCCGACTTGGAATTCTCGCTTCGGACCAACCACACCACGTTGAACGTAAATCCAGTACTCTTGATCTTCTTGGCCCGGTTCTGCGTCAGGAAGGTCGATCGATTGTTTGTCTAACACCGTGACATTCACTTTCTTCTCTGGCGCATTTTCACCTTGCGAGTGTTTTCGATAGAAACCAATAAATACCCAAGCCGCTAGAGCAGCGAGAGCAAAGATGGCAAAAAAGAGTGAATTAGGCATATAACCTCCATGTAGTCGTGATGGTTATTCTAGTCTTTCAGGCAATAGGGATATGTGTTTAAAGCCGTTATTCGTGAACTGTTGTAAGCCAAGCTGATTATTTTTCGGCAGACATCACATTTAATGGTCGGTTTGGGATAAAGCATTGTTATTTATTGTCTCTTTCTCTCGTAAATAACAGTGATTTTGTATAAGAATAGGGAAATGCTCGACTAGAATTATAGTGTGGAGTGGGAGGGCCAAGATGACCGATATTGAAAAAGTGGTGACAAGAACTCGCAATATAGAGAAATTATTGAGGCTTCAATATCATGCCGAAGGCGAAGGATTGCATGAGCTTGTAACAAGCTGTGAAGAAAGGCTACCGCACGATATGGTGAGCAAGCTGCGTTATATCGCAACGTGTCGTAACAAGGTAGTCAATGAACATGAGGCTAAGTTGGAAGACCAACATAAGTTCATCATGATGTGTAACGACTGTGAGAAGGAGCTGACTCCACGTAGTGGTCGTTTTATCTGGCGAGTTGCGATCTTACTGATGATGGCAATGACTTTAGCTGCCGCAGGTTTCTATTATGCGAACTGGGATGTGCTAACACTGCATCTGTTTTCGAAGTGAAAAAATTGAACAAAAAAAGGGACGCTCATGGCGTCCCTTTTTTTATCTGTAACTTGCTTAGTACATCATCGGTAGTGTCATTAGACCTACAACTACCGCGATCATTACAAGTCCTTGTCTTTGCGAAGATGAAATCATAACACTACTCCTAAATTTGGTTGTCTCTCGCTATGTTTTAAAGAATAGCACTACTTATGGCTTTAGATCAAGAATTACTTTCGAAAGCTTTAAAAGTAGTAGAAAACTATGAGTTTTTGGCTTGTTTGGCAGTGTTTAACTGTGTTTTATGGTGTGTTCTTATTTTGTTCGTTGTGATTTATGTTTGTTCTAATTTGATTTAACTTGTTGTTTTGTAATGGTTGTTTTGTGTAATTTATATTGTTAAAGGTTGTTAAACTGTATTAATAGGGGCTGGTGGTGGCTAGGTTTGTTTTGGTTGGTTTTTTAAGTTTTCGACTTGGTTTTTGTGGCGGTTTTTACCGGGGGCTTGAAATAACCTGACAAAACTGGGATTTAAAAAAAGAAAACTGGCTACTTTACAAGTCTAGGCTTGGTTGGCGTTTTTATTTCCTTATTAATCTTGAGTTTCTTTGTTTAAGTTATTGTTATTGTTTGATTTAAAGGTGGTTATTTTAATTTTTCAAGTGTGGTATTTGACGGAATTAGGCCGGTTTTGGTGGGGTCGATAGGTTAGAATTGGCCAAAATTCAAGTATGGCGACTCTAATGCCAGTTTGAATGGGTTTTATGATGATTCGTTCTAGTTTTAAACGAATGGCCATTGTCATGGTGGTAATTGTTACGACTTCAATCTAAAGAGACTCTTTTTAGTGGAAGCGTAATCAAGATCCAATTTTGAGGGGCTGAGGCTTTACATCAACACTCGTGTGCCTAGACTGGCGACGATTTAAAGCAATAGGGCAAGTGGTATGTGGAGTTGGTTAGCGGTTTCCTTATCTGGTATCGGAGCAATAGCAGGAACGAAACATGGACATATCGGTCAGGCCTTATCGTATAAGGTATTTACCTTTGTATTATTAGCGACAATTGCTTTAACTCAGTCGGTTGTGGCTGACTTTACCTATTGGATAGTTGCGGGGTTGGCTATCTCTGCGATCGCAGATGTGCTTCATACTCTCACTCAAAAACGCCCTCTGCATTTTGTCTGCTTCTTATTGGCTCAACTCTGTTACAGCAAAGCTTTTTGGTTACAGCTATCAGGTGAAATGGTTTGGTGGTTGTTCGCGCTGTTATTGGCAGCTTGCGTTGTTGCTTTCTTTTTACTGCTGCCACGCTTAGACAAACTCGTTTTTCCCGTGGTCATCATGGGCATTGTGCTTATTCAGTTAGCATGGGCTTCTGGTGAGGTTTGGCTGCTGGATCCTCAGTTATCACACGCGGTCGGTTTTGCTGGCTGTAGCGTGCTGCTCCTTTCGGCCTTAGCTTATGCGCTAAACAGTTACCGCAGCCCAATCAAGGGCGCTTACTTTTGGGTAACGGGCAGTTACTTTCTCGCACACGCATTCATCGTCGCATCGATTACTATTTAGGGTAGAGCTCTCTCAAGCCTGAGCTACATCAAAACGGCGTTGCTAAAACTCGGTACTCTACGTGTAATTCATTAAACATGAGATTGAGTTATGACGACTGAAATTCACGCACACAACGTTTTAAACCTGCTTAGTGAAAAGCCACTGACTCGCGAAGAGCTAACATTAGCGCTTGCTCAAACCTATGGCGAAGAAGCTCGCTTCCATACTTGTAAGCTCAATGGTCTGGATTTAGATAGCCTGTTGAAGTTTTTCTTGAAGATGGAAAAGGTTGTCGTTGTCGATGATAAGCTTTGCACTAACCGCGAACGTGTGTGTAATCACTAATTCTTAGTGGCTTGTTTTATTCGTGAATAAAGAGTGGGTGCATGTTTCGGCTCCACTCTTTTCATTACCTTTCAATCTGCTTTCGCTAATTTGCCTTCTTATAACATCCCCTTTTAAAAGCATCAGTTAACCCGCTTATCACTGCGTTCGAAAATCAATGTTGAGGCTGCTATACTCCGCGCACTTACGCTTTTCGAGACAAACTTATGGAAATCTTATCTGCAGCAACCATGCTGTTTCTTATCATGGACCCGCTTGGCAACTTGCCAATCGTGCTCTCTATCCTTAAGCATATTGACCCGAAGCGTCGCCGTATTGTTCTGATTCGTGAGCTGATGTTCGCACTGGTTATCTTGCTGCTGTTCTTATTTGCGGGTCAAAGCATCATGAACTTCCTGCACGTACAGCCTGAAACCTTGAGTATTTCTGGCGGTATCATTCTATTTATCATCGCGATTAAGATGATTTTCCCAAGCGCAGGCAGCATTACTGGCCTTGCGGCTGGTGAAGAGCCGTTTATTGTACCGATGGCGATTCCTATGATTGCTGGCCCTTCAGTGATTGCTGCACTGATTCTGCTGTCGACCCAGCATCCAGACAACATGTTAGAGCTTTCAGCGGCTGTGATGCTGGCTTGGGGCGCTACCTTCTTCATTCTGATGTTTAATGGCTTCTTCCTGCGAGTGCTGGGAGAGAGAGGTCTTAAAGCCATCGAACGCTTGATGGGCTTGTTGTTGGTTATGCTGTCGACGCAAATGTTCCTCGATGGTGTGAAAGGCTACATGGGCTAACATCAATATCATTGCTGAATAAAAAAACGCCGCTTAAATGAGCGGCGTTTTTGTCTCTACTGTTTCTGTCATGATGTTTTCTGTAGCTAAGCGTTTTATATCTGGGCTTAAGCTCGATTACATCATGTGTTTGCGTCGGATATCGAGTAAGGCGAAGACACCGAAAATCAATATTGACCACTTCTCCCAACGTGACATCTCGATCTTATCGCCGAATGCACCGATGAAAATCAGCATCTGCAGGCCGTGCATGAAGAACAAGAATGCGGTCATGATATAAAGCGCAATCGCAGCATTACCCGGAAACGGGTAGAAAATATTTACGATTAAGATAAACCAAACAAAGGCGATGGCTGCTTTTGCTAGTGGAAGCAAGAACTTCATTCAATAACTCCTATTCTTCAGTGATTCGATTGAACAGTCGGTAGCTTGACTGTCCGGTGGTCTTGTCGCGATGCAATTCCCAGTTCTCTGGCATAGCTTCGAGTTTCAGTTCTTTCTCTGTCTCGACGTAAATGATGGCATTGTCTGCAAGCCAACCGTTACTCTCAAGCAGTTGTACTGTTTCTGCCAGTAAGCCTTGACGAAATGGTGGATCAAGGAAAACCATATCGTAAGGCGTGCCCGGTTTCTTAAGGAAAGAGATAGCATCAGTATTCACGACATTAATGTTGTCTGCCTTGAGCTCTTTCGCGTTATCAGAAAGCTGTTTAGCCGCCTTTTGATTCATTTCGAGCAGTGTCACCATTTTGGCTTGGCGAGAAGCTGCTTCAAAACCTAGACCGCCAGAACCGGCAAATACATCCAAGCAAGTTGAATGTGGGATATCTTGAGCCACCCAGTTAAAGAGTGTTTCTTTTACTCGGTCAATGGTTGGGCGTAATCCTTCTAAATCATGAACAGGCAGCTTTCTACCTCTCCATGAGCCACTAATAATTCGAACAAAGCCTCCGGATGGCTTTTTTTGTGATGTGTTTTGCTGGCGACGTCTTACCATAGATTTTTTGACCGCTAATAAAGTGATACTATACCGAGCCCAATTTAAGTGGGTTCGTGTATTAAATAAATTTGCAATGACAAAGTGTATCAAGCTAAAAGCAAACTTATCACTGCTTTGTCATTTTTCTTTACTATTCGTTTGTACAAGCTTGTATTGTATAACAATAGCAAAGAGTCGACGTGTATTAAGTCAATACAGCTAATTAGTAGATCTAGGAAACTCCTCTGATGACGGAAAAAAAGAAGCGCGGATTATTATCGTGGCTTGGTTTTGGTGAAGAAGAACAAAGCCCAAAAACTCAGAATGAAGCGAACGTAGAAAGCGTTGAAGATCAAACTGAAGTTGAATCACAAGTTGAGGCTGAACAGGTCGCGCCTGAAGCTGAACAAGTTAAGCCAACTGAATCTGAGCAAGCGCTTGAAGAAGCTCAACAAGAGCAGCAACCTGTCGCAGCAGAAGCAGAAGCAGAAGCAGAAGCAGAAGCAGAAGCAGAAGCAGAAGCAGAACAGGAAGAAGTGGCAGTTCCTCAAGCTAAGGTTGAAGAAGTACAAGAGAAGCCGACAGAAAGCTTCTTTGCTCGTCTTAAGCGCAGCCTAAGCCGCACTAAAGCAAACATCGGTGCTGGTTTCTTTGGTCTGTTCAAAGGCAAGCAAATCGATGAAGACCTGTTTGAAGAGCTAGAAGAGCAACTTCTGATTGCTGACGTGGGTATGAATACCACGGTTAAGATCATTGAAAACCTGACAGAAAAAGCATCTCGCAATGACCTAAAAGACGGTGAAGCGCTTTATGGTCTGCTCAAAGAAGAGATGGCAGACATCTTAAGCCAAGTGGAACAGCCACTGGTTGTTGATACCACTAAAACACCTTACGTTATCTTAATGGTGGGTGTGAACGGTGTAGGTAAGACAACTACGATCGGTAAGCTGGCGAAACAATTCCAAAATGAAGGCAAGAAAGTGATGCTAGCAGCGGGTGATACCTTCCGTGCTGCAGCCGTTGAACAGCTTCAGGTTTGGGGTCAGCGTAACGATGTGCCAGTTATCGCTCAACACACTGGTGCGGACAGTGCGTCTGTTATCTACGATGCGATTGAAGCAGCGAAGGCTCGTGGTGTTGATGTTGTGATTGCTGATACAGCCGGTCGTTTGCAGAACAAGAGCAACCTGATGGAAGAGCTACGCAAGATCGTTCGTGTAATGAAGAAGATTGATGACTCTGCGCCACACGAAATCATGCTAACGCTCGATGCAGGTACAGGTCAGAACGCTATCAGCCAAGCGAAGTTGTTCAGTGAAGTGGCTCCAGTTACGGGTATTACACTGACTAAGCTAGATGGTACGGCGAAAGGTGGTGTAATTTTCTCAATTGCTGACCAGTTCCAGATTCCAATCCGCTACATTGGTGTGGGTGAAGGTATTGATGACCTGCGTCCATTTGAATCTAAAGACTTCATTGAAGCACTATTTAGCCGCGAAGAGTAACGCGAGTAGCAAAGTGGTTTATCCTTAATCTGCTACCGTTTTTAAATTTGATATTAGTGATCGTAAGAGGAATTTTCGGTGATCAAATTTCAGCAAGTGAGTAAAGCCTACCGAGGTGGAAGACAAGCGCTCCAAAAAGTGGACTTTCACCTGAAACGTGGAGAGATGGCTTTTTTGGGTGGGCACTCTGGGGCTGGTAAAAGTACCTTGCTGAAGTTGATCTGCGCGATAGAGCGTCCAACTGATGGACGTGTCTGGTTCAACGATCACGATATCACTCGTATCCCAGCCAAAGACATTCCTTTCTTACGCCGTAATATTGGGATTGTTTTTCAAGACCATCGCCTGCTGATGGACCGTTCGATTTTCGATAACGTCGCTCTGCCTATGCGTATTGAATCTATTTCTGAAAACGAAATAAAACGCCGAGTCAGTGCTGCGTTGGATAAAACCGGTTTATTAGATAAAGCCCGTTGTTTGCCAAGCCAACTTTCTGGTGGTGAACAACAACGCGTGGGTATTGCTCGCGCCGTGGTTAACCGTCCAACTCTGCTTTTAGCCGATGAGCCTACCGGTAATCTAGACCCTGAATTATCTAACCGTGTGTTGCGATTATTTGAAGAATTCAACCGCGCAGGTGTGACGATCATCCTAGCGACGCATGATATCGGGTTAGTGAACACTCGCCCTCAGTACCGCCATCTTGAATTAAACCAAGGATTTTTGAGTGAGGTTGAAGACTATGGCCGCGAATAAGCGCATCAAAAAACCTCAATCTAATCGAGCAGCAAACCGCGCTTCAAGCGACGGCTTCTTTGTTGTTCACTGGAAACAAGCCAAGTCATCGTTCTCGCAAATGTGGCAGCGCCCGTTAGGCAACTTACTGACCCTTGCGGTGATCTCTATGGCGTTGGCGATGCCAGCTTGTTTGTACCTATTAGGTAAAAATGTAGGGGAAGTGGCGCAAGATGTCACTAGCCCGTCACAAATAAGTGCTTATGTAGAGGATGGTATTCCTGAGCCACGAGTAATGGTGCTTAAGGATGAAATCGAAAGTTGGGATCAAGTTGAGCTCGTGGAGTACATTTCTCCGCAGCAAGGGCTTGCAGACCTCAGCCAGTATTCTGGTTTTGAAGACGCCCTAACCATTCTCGACGATTATTCACTGCCAGGTGTGCTGGTGATTACGCCAAGCGTGCACAGCGATACCTTAATTAAAGAGCTGGCAGGCACAGTTAAACAACAAGAATTAGTGACCGATGTTCGCCTAGACGAAGATTGGTTAGCGCGATTAGATGCAATCAAAGCATTAGCGGCTGTCATCGTGATTACCTTAACGGTATTGATGCTGGGCGCGGTATTTCTGATTATCGGCAATACACTACGATTTAATGTGTTGGCGCATAAAGAAGAGATTCAAACCATGAAGCTGATTGGTGCGACCGACAGCTACATTCTTCGACCATACCTTTATGCTGGGATGTGGTTTGGCGTTTTAGGTTCGATTAGCGCTTGGGTAATGACGGCATTGATTACCGTATTGCTGAACAGCGCGGTGGATGACTTGGCTCAGCTATACGACAGCCACTTCCGTTTAATTGGCCTGAGTTGGGATGAATCTTTACTGCTTTTGATCGTCGGAACTCTGCTTGGTAGTGTGGCTGCAAAGCTTTCTGCACAGCGTCACCTAAAAGAAATTGAACCAGTTTAGGTGAATAGAGTCATATTTAGACGAAAAATAGGCACTTCTTAACCAGTTTTTGCCTTGTATAGACGAATTGATTATGCATAATTACTTCCCCCTCCTTGAAACCTGTTCATTTTAGGTTCAAGATTGTAGGGTTTTAATAGATGTATTACTCCAGATCAGAGATTGATGAGGAACCGAATGGCAAACCAAGCGTATCAAATGGCTTTAGTCACACAAGATAGTTTAGATAGCTATATCCGCTCAGCGAACAGCTACCCTATGCTGACTCCTGAAGAGGAACGTGGACTTGCAGAGCGATTACATTACAAAGGTGAGATCGACGCTGCGAAAGGCTTGATCCTTTCCCACCTAAGATTCGTGGTGCACGTTGCAAGAGGCTACTCTGGCTACGGGCTACCAATGGCTGATCTCGTCCAAGAAGGTAACATCGGCTTGATGAAGGCTGTTAAGCGCTTCAATCCAGAAGTTGGTGTTCGTCTCGTCTCGTTTGCTGTTCACTGGATCAAAGCTGAAATCCATGAATACGTTCTACGTAACTGGCGTATCGTTAAAATTGCGACCACTAAGGCACAGCGTAAACTGTTCTTTAACCTTCGTAAGTCTAAAAAGCGTTTGGGTTGGTTCAATAACGGTGAAGTTGAGACGGTTGCTCGTGAACTGGGTGTTGAGCCTTCAGAAGTTCGTGAGATGGAATCTCGCTTAGCAGCACAAGATGCGACGTTTGAAGCGCCTATGGACGATGACGATGGCGGTTCTGCTTACACTGCTCCAGTTTACTACCTAGAAGACAAGGCGTCAGACGTTGCTGAGACGGTTGAAGCGGCTAACTGGGAGTCACACACCAATAATCGCCTAGGGCTAGCACTAGCAAGCTTAGACGAGCGTAGCCAACACATTGTTCGCTCACGTTGGTTAGACGACAACAAGGCAACCCTGCAAGACTTAGCGGATACCTACAGTATCTCAGCTGAGCGTGTTCGCCAGTTAGAAAAGAATGCGATGAAGAAATTGAAACAAGCCGTTGGTGATTTCTAATAGCATCTAGTTTCTATTAGCTTCTACTTTCTAGTAGAGCTAACAAATAGCTGAATTTTGAAAAGGCCGAGATCGAGAGATCTCGGTCTTTTTGTTTTGGATCGATTTCTCAACTTTTGCGATCGAAATTTGCAAAATGATTTTGTGGATAACTCTGTGAGAAGTTTATTCGTCAGCTATCTAAAAGCAGTGTGTAGTAAGGCTTTGACGGGGTTTTTCGAGTGGGGATATGTTTCAGTTAACCCACAGTTAGATCAGGATCATTACTACATGTTGTGGATCTATTTTTGAAAAGACACTTTATTCACGCAATTCACAGATTTATCCACAAATGGTGTAAAAGTGATCGCTGGTGGATAACCTTATTAAGTGGATGTGAATGTTAGCCTTGGGATAGGTTACAATGGCAGCAAAGTAAATCAGTATAAAAAGAGAAAGTCATGGACCAGTTTAAACATATCGATGTTAAAGGCGCTCAAGCCCTCATCGAACAAGGCGAAGCTCGACTTGTCGATATACGTGACCCGCAGTCTTTTGCGGTTGCCCACCCAAAAACAGCCTACCACCTGACTAACGATACGATGGTGTCATTCATGGATGAGGTTGAGTTCGAACAACCTATCTTAGTGATGTGCTACCACGGCATCAGTAGCCAAGGTGCGGCACAATATTTAGTGAACCAAGGCTTTGAAGAGGTATATAGTGTTGATGGTGGTTTCGAAGCTTGGCATCGTGCTGAACTTCCAGTGATCGCAGGTTAATGACTTTCATCACCTGAACCGCCTCAAGCATCCCTCATAAAATGAATAGGAAGTAACAATGATTAGATTGATGGTGTTAGACAATCCACGTCTTGCTCAAGCATTTATTGATTATATGGCCTCTCGTCAGATCCCTATTCAGATGTCTCCAGAGGGAGAAGGGCGTTTTGCTCTTTGGCTTCTTGATGGCCAATTTCAGGTTGAAACCGAAGCTGAGCTGAATCGTTTTCTGGCTGAGCCCAATCATAAGCGCTATCAAGCTGCATCTTGGGACATGGCAGAGACCAGAAAGAGCAACTTCCATTACCACACGCCAAGCTTCATGGGCATGATCAAAGCCAAAGCAGGCCCAGTGACACTAAGCCTGATGTTGGTGTGTGTGGTGATTTTTGCGCTGCAACAGATCGGTTTTGGCCAAGCTATTTTCAATGCCCTACATTTCCCAGCGGTGGATGGACAGCAATGGCAGCTGTGGCGTTGGTTGAGTCATGCCGTTCTACATTTCTCTGTTATGCACATCGCATTTAATATTTTGTGGTGGTGGCAGCTAGGTGGAGACATTGAGAAGAAACTTGGCAGCCTCAAGCTACTTCAGATCTTTGCTGTCTCTTCTGCGCTTTCAGGTGCTGGGCAGTATTGGGTTGAAGGGGCGAACTTCGGTGGTTTGTCTGGTGTTGTGTATGCCTTGGTTGGTTACTTATGGGTGGTTGGTGCGAAGGCGCCACAACTTGGTTTAGGTATCCCAAGACAGATTGTCGGCTTTATGTTGGTGTGGTTGGTGCTTGGGTACATGCAGCCATTTATGGCTATCGCCAATACGGCGCATTTAGCTGGTCTAGCCGCTGGTGTGATTATTGGCTTTATCGATGCGATGAAAGCACCAAGCTCGGCAAGAAGCTAATTCATATCTTCTAATGAGTAGCCAAACGATAGAGACAAAAAAAGCGGCCAGATGAGCCGCTTTTTTATTGGGATTCGTTTTACATCATTACTGATAAAGGTACTTGGTAAACAGTAAGTCAGCAATCAGGGTTTTACCTGTCTCTGGAAGCAAAATCTTGTTGAGGTGTTCAACTAAGGATTTTCTTAAGTCTTCACGGCCAGATAGAGATTTAATGGTTTCTTCGTTTTGTTTGCCAAGCAATTCAATCACCGCATCGCGAATCAGTGGTTGGTGATGCTCAATAGCGGCCAAGTCGCTACTATTTGCCACCATGATGTCGAGGCGAACCTGAATGTAGCCCAGTTTTTTACCTTTAGTGTAAAAATTGGTGGTCAGGTCTGGCTCTAGCGTGAAGTAGGCGAGTTTAGCTGCCGACTCCTCTTCCGCGAAACTTGATGCTGAAAAGAGTAGGGTAATCGCAAGAAATATTTGGGCTACATAACGTTTGTGCATATTTGTGACTTTTCTTTAGTTTATTCGCGATATTCGAAACGCATTAGTCTTGTTACAATGAGCGGTCTAAATCTAAATACGTTTACGATTCGAAGAACGCTTTAATTTTGTTCGAAAGTTGAAGCTTTATTGTACGTGTAAAGTCACCTATTGAATACTAGTATGAATCAGCCAATATCGCTGTATCTTAATTCGCTAATGAATGTAGATTGGCAAAGTACAGAAACATTTGATTTTCCTAATAAAACCACCAAAGAGTGGCTTATGGAGCAAGGTTCTCTTTCCCGCAAGTTGGGGAAGTGTTGTCAGCACCTGTCTGTTGAGTTGCTTCATAATCAAGTTGTAGAACGCTCAATGTTGCAACAAGACGAGGAACATCTTTTATCATCATTTGATTGCTTGCTGCGTAAAGTGATTTTGAAGGGTGATGATGCCCCATGGGTGCTAGGTCGAACCTTGATTCCCCGTGTGACGTTAGAAGATCATCAACACTCCGACCTTTCTCAACAAGGAAATGTCCCGCTTGGACTAACGGTGTTTAGTGCTGAGAATGTCGAGCGGGATGCGCTGCAAGTCGGTTGGGTTATCGCAGGTGATGAGTGTTTACTCGCGCGTCGCTCTCGATTATGGATGAACCATAAACCGATGCTTGTGGCAGAACTGTTTTTACCAACATCACCCATTTACTCTAAGGAGAGTGTGTAAATGTTTGCCACCAAAGCGAAGGCGTACTGGCAATTAACGCGAATGAATCGCCCGATTGGTACTCTGTTACTCCTTTGGCCGACTTTGTGGTCGCTGATTATCGCCGCACAAGGTATGCCTGATTTTGATGTCTTGGTTGTTTTCGTACTCGGCGTCGTGTTGATGCGTTCAGCTGGCTGTGTGATCAATGATTTTGCGGACCGTAAAGTGGATGGCCATGTTAAACGCACCAAGCAGCGTCCATTACCCTCAGGTTTGGTTTCCAGTAAGGAAGCGATTCTGCTCTTTTTAGTGCTAGCCGTAGTTTCATTTTTGCTAGTACTCACCATGAATCCACTGACCATTAAGCTCTCATTTATTGGTGTGGGTCTGGCGTTCATTTACCCTTTCATGAAGCGTTTTACACATCTTCCACAGTTGTTCCTCGGCTTAGCGTTTAGTTGGGCGATACCAATGGCATGGGCTGCACAAACCAATGAACTACCAAGTATTGTTTGGTTTATCTTCGTTATTAATGCTTTGTGGACGGTTGCTTACGACACGCAATATGCGATGGTAGACCGAGATGATGACCTGAAGATTGGTATTAAATCGACGGCTATTTTATTTGGTCGCTTCGATAAGCTTATCGTCGGCTCTTTGCAACTTGTTACTCTAGCGATGCTGATTGTGTTAGGTATGCACTACCAATTGGGTGATACTTTCTATTGGGCATTGTTAGCCGCAGGCAGCTTGTTTGTGTACCAACAACATTTGATGCGGCATCGTGACCGAGACTTATGTTTTCAAGCTTTTCTAAATAACAACTATGTTGGTATGGCCGTAACGGTCGGTTTGTTCGTTACCTTCTGGTAAGCATCAGTTTTTATCAAACGAATATTCAAGAAAAAGGTTCATCGCGGCTTTCCGGGGAAAGCCGCTTTTATCTTCAAGAAGAAGT
>NZ_JBGONQ010000039.1:0-40383 GCF_041439145.1 Vibrio sp. 1F255
GCAACCTTGCCAAGGTTGAGGTCATCGGTTCGAACCCGATGTATCGCTCCAAATTAAGAAGCCCGAACAGAAATGTTCGGGCTTTTTGGTTTCTGACGTTTAGCTTTTACGTTTAAGAACTCTTCTTGTTCGAATCCGCACTCAACATTCATTTCTATCTCTGTTTCAAATTTTGCAATCAAGTTAGTTTTTAAAAGCGAGATTCCCTATGAACTTGTTCCTCGTGCTAGGGAATGACGGAAAGACGGTATGACCTCAAAGTCTCTCTAGTAACGTTTATAAATCCACGTCGTCATCCTCGGGCGTGAGGAACGAGCGAACCGGGGAGCTCTTGCCGCTTGCTGATTAACTTCAGTTTAATCTATTGCATCAGATAGTTTCTGAATAAAACAATACATCGACATGTTGTAAGGGACTCCCAATGAACTCATTCTTCAGGCTAAGGAATGACGGAAAGGCGCCACAGCCTCAAAGCCATCACTAACACCGCCTGTACACCCACGTCGTCATCCTCGGGTGTGAGGAACGAATGAACCGGGGATCTCTTGCCGCTTGCTGATTAAC
Organism: Vibrio sp. 1F255; assembly: GCF_041439145.1. Taxonomy (NCBI): domain Bacteria; kingdom Pseudomonadati; phylum Pseudomonadota; class Gammaproteobacteria; order Vibrionales; family Vibrionaceae; genus Vibrio; species Vibrio sp. 1F255. The sequence continues at coordinate 565 of NZ_JBGONQ010000039.1, forward strand.
TTCAGTTTAATCTATTGCATCAGATAGTTTCTTGAATAAAGCAATACAATGACATGTTGTAAGGGGTTCTCTATGAATTCATACCTCGCTCTAGGGAGTGACGCCATGACCTAAAAGCTTCTCTAGCAACGTTTATAACCCCACGTCGTCATCCTCGGGTATGAGGAACGAATGAACCGGGGATCTCTTTCCCAAACGATAGTGTGACGATATTTACAGCAATTGCTTAGCCACCGCTGCTATTTATCAAGCTATTACTAAAAACTATTGATCGTTCATTTCACTTTATGTTACTTTCCCGCGCAATCTCGGAATGAAAATGTTCAAGAAGAGCAACGATTGCTTCTGGGGGATACGCGTAGTGACCATTCTTGCTGATTGGGACATTACGTAGGGTAGGTATTGGCTAGTCCTTTAGCTGATAGACGGGATACTTATGGCGCAGTTCGTCATGTTAATGGGAAACCCAACATTGAACACACTAATTACAACATTGCTAATCAGCTCTGCATTTCCAAAGGGACCAGCTCCTCATAGCTGCCCGATCCTGCAAAAATGTCCAATTCTTCAAAACAGTAGCATTACTGAACCTTGAGCTCACGCTAACAATTTATCGCTGTCTTAAGACGGCTTAATTTCGTATTCGTCATTTGACTTATGCGAGCGTACAGCTATATCTCATTTCTAGACAATACGTGTACTTCACTATGAACTCTCTCCAAATTTAACGAGAGTTGGTGGGTAATTGCGTCTGATGGAGGTGAGTATGAACACATTCAAGGGGACTTTTATGACTACCGCCTTTGAAGTCGATATCAATACTATCGCAAATTCATTTTCAACTATGGTTCCTATCTTAGAGGGAACGTACGACCTAACACCTGACGCTATTTTGCTAGAGCAAGAACAGCATGAGTCGGATGTTCGCTCTTACCCAAGACGCCTGCCTATTGCTATTAAACGAGCATGTGGCGCTTTAGTTGAAGATACTCGTGGCCAACTCTTTCTCGATTGCTTAGCCGGTGCAGGTACACTTTCTCTGGGTTACAATCACCCTGAGATTAACCAAGCACTTAAAGACCAACTCGATTCTGGTTTGCCATACCAAACACTTGATATCACGACTCAAGCAAAAGAGACGTTTATCAAGCGAGTTAAAGCTTTTCTTCCTCAAGACTTTTCAAATAACTCGGTTCTTCAATTCTGTGGCCCATCTGGCGCTGACGCTGTGGAAGCGGCGATCAAGCTCGCCAAGCAAACCACAGGTCGCAACACCATGTTTGCTTTCCGTGGTGCTTACCATGGTATGACGAACGGCACCATGGGTATGATGGGTAACCTCGGCACTAAAGAGCGTCGTAGCGGCTTGATGTCTGATGTGCACTTCATGCCTTTCCCATACAACCTACGCTGCCCGTTTGGTATTGGTGGTGAAGCGGGTGCTAACGCGAGCATTCGTTACATCGAACGTATGTTGAATGATGACGAGTCTGGCATCATGAAACCGGCGGCGATGATCGTTGAGCCTGTGCAAGGTGAGGGCGGTGTGATTCCTGCTCCAGCATCTTGGTTACAAGGCCTACGTCGCATCTGTGATGAGCACGGCATCCTACTGATTTTTGATGAGATTCAGTGTGGTGTGGGCAAAACTGGCCATCGATTTGCGTTTGAAGAGTCTGGTGTTAATCCAGATATCTTATGTTTATCTAAAGCGATTGGTGGCGGACTGCCTATGTCGCTGCTTGTGTTCGATAAGAGCATTGATACATGGAAAGCGGGTGAGCACACCGGTACATTCCGTGGTAACCAATTAGCAATGGTCTCTGGCGCTAAGGCGTTGGAGATCATCGAACGAGATGGCTTAGTTGAGCACGCGAACATCGCAGGCCAATATTTACGTCACGGGCTTGAGAAGATTCAATCACGCGTTAGCTGTATTGCTGAAGTTCGTGGTAAAGGCCTGATGCTCGGTGCTGAGATCAAACAACCAAATGGTGAGCTTAACAAGTTTGGCGAACCACAATCAGACGGCGAACTAACCCTAGCGATTCAACGAGCAGCGTTAGAGCGTGGCTTGATGGTTGAAAAGGGTGGTCGTGATGGCTCGGTAATTCGTTTCCTTCCGCCAATGATTATCTCTTTTGAGCAGATTGACTTTGCACTCCGCGTAATGGAAGAAGCGATCATCGCAGCTGGTGGTGGCTTACAACAAGACCCAACTTCAAGCGAACAAGCAAACCAAGAATGGAACAAGCATTTCATCCATACAGGTTTAGGCGGTAGCGACGAATTTGCTAACGTGATGAACCAAACCACTCAAGCGATGAAAGCGGTTTTTGAACAGGTTGAAACCCCTTATTCGGGTTTAGATCCAAAAGTGCTAGAAGCAGCTATCAATGCTGTCGACCTTGATAACAATCAACACGCTTTGGTTGATGTTGTAGATAGTACTGCAGACCTTGTCGCTGAAAACTCCATCTTCGTGCAACACCCAGATTGCATTGCACACCTTCACACTCCTCCTCTTATGGCTTCGGTAGCAGCGGAATCGATTATCGCGGCGTTGAATCAATCAATGGATTCATGGGACCAAGCATCGGCTGCGACTTATGTTGAGCAGCGCGTTGTGGATTGGATGTGTGACAAATACCAACTTGGCGCACAAGCTGACGGTGTTTTCACTAGCGGAGGCACGCAAAGTAACCTAATGGGTTTATTGCTTGCGAGAGACTGGGTTGCGGATAAGCACAATGGTCATTCTATCCAAAAGCTTGGCTTACCAGAATACGCGAGCAAGCTGCGTATCTTATGTTCAAAGAAATCTCACTTCACGGTTCAAAAGTCAGCCTCTCTACTAGGGCTAGGCGAAGCGGCAGTGTGCTGTGTTGATACCAATGCAAACGGCACTATCAAGCCTGACTTGCTAGACGCAGAAGTGAAAGCACTGAAAGCACAAGGTCTGATTCCTTTTGCTGTGATTGGTACTGCGGGCACAACCGATCATGGTGCTATCGATGACCTTGATGCGATTGCAGAAATCGCAAGTCAGCAAGATCTTTGGTTCCATGTCGACAGTGCATACGGTGGCGCGCTTATCTTGAGTAGCCACAAGGCTCGCTTACAAGGCATCGAAAAAGCGGACTCTGTGAGTGTCGATTTCCACAAATTGTTCTATCAAACAATCAGCTGCGGCGCGGTATTGTTGAAAGACAAAGCGAACTTTAAGTACCTTCTACATCACGCAGATTACCTAAACCGCGAACACGATGAACTGCCAAATCTAGTCGATAAGTCTATTGCGACCACCAAGCGTTTCGATGCATTGAAAGTCTTCATGACGATGCAAAGCGTTGGACCAAAGCAGTTGGGTGATATGTACGACCATCTTCTTGAGCAAACGCTAGAAGTGGCAGACCTGATTCAAAACCAAGCCGACTTAGAGCTACTCGCAGAGCCGTCACTATCAACAGTGCTGTTCCGATCTAAGCCGTCAGCAAACGGCGAGCTAGATTTAGACAAATTGAATCAAACGCTAAGACTGGAAGCGCTGACTCGTGGTGTTGCAGTACTCGGTGAAACGGTCGTGGATGGTAAGAGTGCGCTTAAATTCACTATCTTGAATCCGTGCCTAAAGACATCAGATTTCAAATCTCTAATTAACAAAATTCAAACTCTAGCCACTGAGCTAGCAGAACAACAAGGGTAATTAATACTATGGCTATTCTACAAATTGGTGCAGGCGGCGTTGGTTGGGTTGTTGCACACAAAGCAGCACAAAATAACGAAGTACTGGGTGATATCACAATCGCTTCTCGCACAATCGCGAAGTGTGAAAAAATCATCGAATCTATCAAGGGCAAAAACAACCTTAAAGATTCAACTAAGAAACTAGAAGCACGTTCAGTAGACGCTGATGATGTTGATGCGCTTGTTGCTTTGATTAAAGAAGTTCAGCCGGATCTAGTGATCAACGCTGGTCCTCCTTGGGTAAACATGGCAATCATGGAAGCATGTTACCAATCTAAAGTTTCTTATTTAGATACATCGGTAGCGGTTGACCTATGTTCTGAAGGCCAACAAGTACCACAAGCTTACGATTGGCAGTGGGGCTACCGTGAGAAGTTCGCTGAAGCAGGCATCACAGGTATTCTTGGTGCTGGTTTCGATCCAGGTGTGGTATCAATCTTTGCTGCATACGCGGTTAAGCACTTGTTCGATGAGATTGACTCAATTGATGTAATGGATGTGAATGCTGGTGACCACGGCAAGAAGTTTGCGACAAACTTTGACCCAGAAACCAACATGCTTGAGATCCAAGGCGATTCTTTCTACTGGGAAAATGAAGAGTGGAAACAAGTACCTTGTCACTCTCGTATGCTTGAGTTTGAATTCCCGAACTGTGGTTCTCACAAAGTTTACTCAATGGCGCATGATGAAGTTCGTTCAATGAAAGAGTTCATCCCAGCTAAGCGTATCGAATTTTGGATGGGCTTTGGTGATGCATACTTGAACTACTTCAACTGCATGCGTGATATCGGTCTTCTTAGCCCAGATCCGCTAACACTGCACGATGGTACTGTGGTTCAGCCTCTGCATGTTCTTAAAGCACTACTACCGGATCCAACATCTCTAGCTCCGGGTTACACTGGTTTAACGTGTATCGGTACTTGGGTTCAAGGTAAGAAAGATGGTAAAGAGCGTAGCGTATTCATCTACAATAACGCAGACCACGAAGTGGCTTACGAAGACGTAGAGCACCAAGCGATCTCTTACACAACTGGTGTTCCAGCGATTACCGCTGCACTTCAGTTCTTCCGTGGCGAATGGGCTGATAAAGGCGTGTTCAACATGGAACAGCTAAATCCAGATCCGTTCCTAGCAACTATGCCGGAAATTGGTCTAGATTGGCATGTTCAAGAGCTTGAAGCAGGCCAAGGTCTTCCAGTGATTCATGAGCTGAAAAAATAAGAACTGATTTCTTGTTTTGATTGCTAATTAAAGGGGACATGGATTGTTCCCTTTTCGATGATGATAGCCTTGAAGCTTTGGTATCATTTATTTTGATTTTGTAACTCACTGCGCTCGGACAGGACAAAATCAAAATAAATCACACCAAAATTGTTAATTTACCTTTCCATCTATAGATGCTGCTTGAGTGTTTACAAAAATGACGTTTAAGAAAGAAGAACTAAAAACCCCATATTTCATGATCAACGAAGACAAGTTGATTGCGAACTTAGAAAAAGCCAAGCAACTGAAAGAGATTTCAGGTGTGAAATTGGTACTTGCGCTTAAGTGCTTCTCGACTTGGGGCGTGTTTGACATCATCAAACCGTACCTAGACGGTACTACTAGTTCTGGCCCTTATGAAGTGAAATTAGGTCACGAAACTTTTGGCGGTGAAACTCATGCTTACAGTGTGGGCTACAGTGAAGATGACGTGAGAGAGGTTGCTGACATCTGCGACAAGATGATCTTCAACTCTCAAAGCCAACTTGCTGCTTACCGTCATATTGTTGAAGGTAAAGCTTCACTGGGTTTACGTTTAAATCCGGGCGTGAGCTACGCAGGGCAAGACTTGGCGAATCCAGCACGTCAATTCTCGCGTTTGGGCGTGCAAGCTGACCACATCAAACCAGAAATTTTCGATGAGATTAATGGTGTGATGTTCCACATGAACTGTGAGAACAAAGACGTCGATGCGTTTATCGGCCTGCTTGATTCAATCTCAGAACAGTTTGGTGAGCACTTAGATAAGTTGGACTGGGTGAGCATGGGCGGAGGTGTGTTCTTCACATGGCCTGGCTATGACATCGAAAAACTCGGTCTTGCGCTGAAAGCCTTCTCTGAAAAGCACGGTGTGCAGATGTATCTTGAGCCGGGTGAAGCGATCATCACTAAAACAACCGACCTAGTTGTGACAGTGGTCGATATTGTTGAGAACGTGAAGAAAACAGCGATTGTGGATTCAGCGACTGAGGCGCACCGCCTTGACACGCTTATCTACAATGAGCCCGCATCAGTATTGGAAGCATCAGAAACAGGCAGCCATGACTACGTGATTGGTTCGTGTTCATGTCTTGCGGGCGATCAGTTCTGCGAAGCGAGCTTTGATGAGCCACTTAAGATTGGTCAAAAGCTGCATCTGTTAGACAGCGCGGGTTACACAATGGTGAAATTGAACTGGTTCAATGGCCTTAAAATGCCTTCAATCTACTGTGAACGTAGCAGTGGTGAAGTTCAGAAGCTAAATGAATTCGGCTATGAAGACTTCAAACGCTCATTATCACAATGGTCAGTTAAGTAACTGAATCACAAGTTCAGAGCAATACAAAGAGCAGCTAATGAGCTGCTCTTTTTTGTTCTTTAATTTTGTTTATTTAGCTTTCAATCATCACACGAGTATCTTCACTGAGCGTTTCGAGTTCATTAACTACGTCGTCGATCTGTACTTCGATTGGCAGCTTAACGGCGATTTTTGATGTGAATAGACTTGAGCTAACACCGCCGCCACCAGCGATAAAGACGCGGTGACAATCCATATCGAGAATACTGATTCCTTGTCTATCCAATACATGAGTCACTTCGTTGACGATACCTGCTCGGTCGTTAGAGTCGAGTCTCAAGTGATGGACCGTGTCTTGAACATTGTGTGTATGATCGGAATCGACAAACTGCACGATGAGATCTGGATTGGCGCTGAACGCTTCTTTTACAATCGATTCGTTGATGGCTGGAAGTTGAACCTTTAGTACGCCTGCGACTTGGTCTTCAATAAAGTTCACTTTACTGATGAGCCATTTGCCGTCGTTTTCGTGAGTAACCGCAGCAAGCTGTTTGATTGTTGCTGGTGATGCTTTTCCGATAAAGTTTACGATAAATGTACTGTTCATATCAGCCCCCAAGGTTTCAATTATTCTTTGCTAATTAAATGTTTGATATCACGCGATAAAGTTCTTTAATTTCAGTGTAGAAGGTTACATCGAACAATGTTTGACCTAGGTCAATTTTTGAAACTAAGCTTCGATGCAAAAAAAGAGAATGAAGAGTAGGGCACAAAAAAAGCGGCTAGAGAGCCGCTTTTTAGAAGAGTTGTCACTGTGATTGATGATTCAGCAACTTATATTCAATAACTTATATTGAGTAGTACTAGAGACGAATTAGAACGTTACTTTGAAGTTCATACCAACAAACTGAGAGTCGTATGGTGCGCCAGCATCGTAAGCAAAACGTGCAGCGTCTTGGTTATCCCACCAAGGGTTAGTATTCAGGTTAACTTCTGCATCACCGCCCCATGCGTCACTTACCCAGTAGTGAATGTGTCCAACAGGGTTAAGGAAGAATAGCGAGACATCACCCATGGTTTGAGAGCCCATCACTTCGCCACCTGAAGCAATGATATCCTGCTCTGCTTCTAGCATCATTTCACCGACAACCGCACCGAAGAAAGGTGTGATGAAGAGATCTTGCCATGAAGGTACTTCTGCAAACGCTTCTACGCCGTATTCCCAGAAGAACGTCGACATAGTCCAAGAGTATAAGAATGACTCAAACTCGTCGTAACCTGCGTGTCGAGCTGCGGTGTAGTAAACACCACCGAAATATGGGTGCATTACGTAGTTTAGGAAGTGTTCGTCACGGTCCCATGTTGGACCAGCAGAAACGTTATCTTTCCACTTTTTACCTAATGAGCTGATATCACGTTGGTCATCATCCCACTTAGTAATACTTTCAGGGAGCAGAGTCATTAGACCCACTGTCGCGACACTCAAGCCAAGAATGGTGTAGGTTTGACCCATTAGGTAATCCCAATCTTTCTCCTGACTCACCAACATGTGTTTTGGTTGTTGGATTGAGAAGTCGTACTCATCACTCGATTCGCTCAGTGCGTAATTGGTACTAGGCTTGTAGGTGTACAAGTTGTCATTAAAACAGTAATCTTGAGCACATTCATCCGAGTAAGAAAGGTTGATTGGCTGGTCGAAGTCGTATTGGCTTGCAACCGAGTTAACTGACATTAGCATTGAAAATGCGGCAGTAACCTTTGCTAGTAACGGTGATTTGGCCACAAGGGTCTCCATGAGAAAGTTTGGAATTGATCAGGATCACAATTATCTATTAAATGCCTGATTTAGGGAACTAATAATTTATAGCTTTTCCTAAGAAAACCTTAGGTTTAACATTATTAATATTAGTGAAAAGGCGAATTGCTCCAAATTCAACCATAGACCAGTTTGTAAATAATGCAGTGTCTTTTTATGACAACAAGGGATAGAAATATGACGAAAATCGCAATGTTAAGCACAGGTGAAGAAGTTCTTCATGGAGACATTGTAGATACAAACGCAGCTTGGATGTCTGCTGAGTTTTATCAGCATGGTTTTGCGCTTGCTAAGCGCTCAACTGTGGGTGATCAAATGAATGCTCTTGTTGAAGAATTGCTGATGCTGAGCTTTAACTATGATGTGGTTATCGTTAATGGTGGTTTAGGCCCGACAACCGATGATATGAGTGCTGCCGCCGCTGCAGCTGCTTCCGAGCAGAAACTCGTCATGTTCCCTGAATGGCTTGCTCGTATGGAAGAGATGTTCTCTGGACGTGGCATGCCAATGCCAGACAGCAACCTTAAACAAGCTTTGTTACCTGCGAGTTCAGAGATTGTCGATAACCCTGTGGGGACGGCTTGTGGCTTCAAACTGAAAATTAACGATGCGACTTTCTATTTCACGCCGGGTGTACCAAGTGAATTCAAGCGCATGGTGACGTTTGAGATTCTTCCTGACTTGTCGTGTACCTACCCTCAAGTGGTTGCCTCTGAATGCAGTCGACTGTTTACGTTTGGTTTGTCTGAGTCCGGTATCTCTGATGTTTTGGATCAACTAAAGCTGCCAGAAGGTTATGAACTTGGTTATCGCTCTTATCTGCCGTTCATTGAGGTCAAACTGTTTGGTCCTAAGGCAGACTTAGAAACTCGCGTTAAGCTTCTGCAGATGGTTTACAAGCTGCTAGAGAGTAATGTCGTTAGTGTTGATGAGCCGATGATTGACCATATTGGACACATCATGGCGGAAAAAAAGAAGACGTTATCTGTGTCTGAAGTGTCGACCAAAGGTTCACTGTCAGCGTGGCTGCAATTGAATGAGCAGATAGAAGATTGCTTCGGACACTCATGGGTGATGGCTGAGCCAAAAGAGAGCGAACTTGAAAAGAGCGATCCATTAGCCGCGACCTTTGCGCTGGCTGGAGCAACAAGAGATAAGTGCGGAACTGAATTGGCTTTGGTGACTGGTAAGCTGGAAGGCAACACATTCAGCGTTGCATTGTCGACTGAAGCAGGCGAGTGGGGGCAGGTACTTGAGTTTTATCGTCAGTACTCGCGTGAAGACCAACGCAACGTGATTAAGACCGTTGCCGCCGATATGCTGAGAAGGCATTTAGATAACAAACCGATGTTTGGTACTTATTCTTCGGTTAAGCGATTAAAAGACATGTTTATTCCAGCGGCTATCATTAAGTAGCTATGTAAGCTAACGATGTAAGCGAACTCGCTAAGTCTGTATTAAAAACGCTAGAAAAAACGAAATAAAAAGGCCCAACATCTAAATAGGTGTTGGGCCTTTTGTTTATCTAGCCTTCTAGATAACCAAACAAGCAGCGATGTTTACACGCAACTTATGTCTGTAAGAACTCGATTACAAACCGCTTGTCATATGTAGGCTGTAGAACAAACCACGGCCGATTAACTCTGAAGCCAAGAACAATACTAGTGCTAAGCCAAGGTTAACTGGGTTCACTTTTGCTTTGTTCAGCATAGGTAGAATCCAAATCAACAAGCTTGCCATTAGCAGTGCCACTTGAAGAATCACATAGCTACCTAAACCATCGACTAACTCAGACGCTTTTGCCGCTGAAGTTTGGATGTCTCCGATTAGGTTCAGTTTTCCTACTGTCACAAGCAAGCTGATAGCAACAGCGATAACAGCCAACATGGTGATGTTACGGTCAACCGTAAAGCGGCTGTCGTTTGCGAATACAATCACGAACTGAGATAACAGCAAGCCACCCACAACCATCGTCATGATGAAGCTCAGTGGTGTGTAGATGTTGTCCCACGTCGGTACTGTGTTGATCATGTATACGTTGATCATCGCGTACATGAAGATAACACCCAGTACCATCGCGCCAACCATCAGTGCTTTCTGGATAGCAACGCCACCTTTCTTGACTACCGACAGTAACCATTGCAGGCCACCGACAGCGAAGAATGCCGCACCGAAGAACACTTCGTTAGACAACCAAGCCGAACCTAGCTGATTAAAAGCGTTAAACGCGCGCAGTGGAGAGCCAAGGTGCGTTGTCGAGAACATGAAGCCAAGACCCATCAGTACCCATAGGATAAACATTGGAACCTTGTAGCTGTTCAGCTTCTCTTCGTCATGACCAAGTACCAGTGCACGTGCGCCAATCAGTAAGTAACCACCAACCGCAGTTTGCGCCAGCACCGTAAAGAAGATTAAAGACCACTCATGAAAAATCATCTTACACCTCCTTCGGGTTTGCTAGGTGACCGCTGGTATCGCCAGTCGGCTTCGCGTTTTTGTTCAGCTTAATCACGATGTTTGGTAGCGTTTCTGTTGAAGATGGCAGTGGAGCCACATCCGCACCAGAGCCGTACTTCTCACGAAGTGTATTGATTTCACCAAACTCCAATGCACGAAGTGGGCAAGACTCAACACAGATAGGCTGTTTGCCTTCAGAAACACGTTGGTAACAACCATCGCATTTCGTCATATGACCTTTCTTAGCATTGTATTGTGGTGCGCCGTAAGGACACGCATTGCTACAGTGCTGACAACCAATACATACGCTCTCATCAACCACAACCAAACCGTCTTCATCACGTTTGTGCATTGCGCCCGAAGGACACACTTTCACACACGCTGGGTTAGTACAGTGGTTACAAGCGATAGATAGGTAGTAAGAAAAGACATCTTTCTGAACCCAGGTATCACCATCTTGAGTGAAGCCACCACCGGCATATTCGTATACGCGACGGTAGTTCGTTTTGATGTCTAGATCGTTATAATCTTTACAAGCAAGCTGACAGGTTTTACAACCCGTGCATTTACTTGAATCAATGTAAAAGCCGTATTGTTTCATTCCAACCTACCTTATGCTTTCTTTAGCGCTTTGATTTGAACTAGGTTTGTATGCTGAGGGTTACCCTTAGCAAGTGGGCTCGGGCGCTGAGTCGTCAGCACGTTGATAGAGCCTGCATGGTCGATCTTCTGACCATCTGGTGCGTACCATGCACCTTCGCCTAGTGCGACAACTCGAGGAAGAATCCTAGGTGTCACTTTCGCTGGAATATGTACTTCGCCACGGTCGTTGAAAATACTCACCATGTCGCCGCTATCAATACCACGTTCTTTTGCATCGATTGGGTTGATCCACAACTCTTGCGGTGCTGCTGCTTTGATTTCTGCAACGTTGCCGTAAGTCGAGTGAGTACGAGCCTTGTAGTGGAAACCGGTTAGCTGAAGTGGGTACTTCTCTGCTAGTGGGTCGTTATGACCTTCGAAAGAGTCCGCGTAAATCGGAAGTGGGTGAATCACTTCGTCTTCTTTCAGCTTCCAAGTCTTCGCGATATCAGCCAGTTGCTCTGAGTAGATCTCGATCTTGCCACTTGGTGTGGTCAGTGGGTTCGCTTCAGGATCTTTACGGAAATCTTCATAAGCGATGTAGTGGTGGTCGTAGCTACGTTTGTAGATACCCAGCTCTTTCATCTCTTCGAAGGTTGGCAGTGTTGGATCGTTCTTACGAGTTTCTGCGTAAAGGTGCTCAATCCATTGCTCTTGAGTACGGCCTTCGGTGAACTCTTTTTCTACGCCCATTCGTTTCGCAAGCTGAGTACACATCTCGTAGATAGATTTTGCTTCAAACTGAGGCTCAATCGCTTTCTGCGCGTAGATGAAGTAAGGCATGTTCGCCGCTTTACCGTCCATACACCAGTCGTCTTGCTCAGACGTTGTTAAGTCTGGCAGGATGATATCGGCGTATTTCGCTGAAGAAGTCATATGGTTATCAACCACGACAATCATTTCACACGCACTTTCATCTTGAAGAATCGCGTGAGTCTTGTTGATGTCTGAGTGTTGGTTGATGATGCAGTTACCTGCGTAGTTCCAGATCATCTTGATTGGGTTCTTAAGGCGCTCTGCACCACGAACACCATCAGTGATGTCGGTCATTTCATGGTGACGGTAAATTGCATCTGTCCACATGAACATTGAAATTGAAGTTTCAACTGGGTTTGGCACAGTAGGGAAGCGAACAAACGGAATGTTGATGTCACTTTCACGAGCACCTGTTGAACCGCCAGATACACCCACAGAACCGGTGAGTAATGACAGCATTGCGATTGCACGACACGCTAGCTCACCATTCGCAGTGCGTTGTAAGCCCCAGCCTTGGTGAATCGCACATGGTTTCGCCGTACCCATCTCGCGACCAAGCTTGACGATAGTATCAACGGGAATACCGGTGATCTTAGAAGCCCATTCTGGCGTTTTCTCTACGCCATCTTCACCTAAACCTAGGATGTAAGATTTGTAGTCGCTGTTTTTAGGCGCCGATGCCGGCAGTGTCTTCTCGTCGTAACCGACGCAGTATTTGTCTAGGAACGGTTGATCGACAAGGTCTTCAGTGATCATCACGTGCGCAAGACCCGCTACCAATGCCGCATCTGTAGAAGGACGGATTGGGATCCATTGATCTTCACGACCACCGGCAGTATCGGTGTAGCGAGGGTCGATGATGATCGTTCTTGCGTTCGATTTGTTTTTGCTCTCTACGTAGTGGTGGATCAGACCGCCACCAGACATACGTGTCTCAGCAGGGTTGTTACCAAACTGAATGTTAAGTTTAGTGTTCTCTAAATCAGAGAAAGAGTTGTTGTTTGCCCAACCACCGTAGGTGTAGCTCAAGCCTTTCGCGATTTGCGCTGTTGAGTAGTCACCGTAATGGTTTAGGTAACCACCACTTAAGTTCATTAGACGAGCAATCAGCGTTTGAGCTGGTGGCCAAGACTTAGTTACTGTACCGCCCAGCGTACCAGTACCGTAGTTTAGGTAGATGGTGTCGTTACCGTAGTCTTTGATAAGGCGTTGCATGGTGCCAGCGACTTCATCATAAGCCTCTTCCCAGCTAATACGCTTAAACTTACCTTCACCACGTTTACCCACACGTTTCATTGGGTACTTTAGGCGATCTGGGTTATAAACACGGCGGCGCATCGAGCGACCACGTAGACACGCACGAACTTGGTGATGACCGTATTCGTCAGTGCCTGTGTTGTCTGTTTCTACGTATTTGATTTCACCGTTTTGTACATGCATACGCAGTGGGCAGCGAGAGCCACAGTTTACTGTACATGCACTCCACACGATTTTCTCATCCACATTCTCAGCAACCGCAGCCGCTACTGGTTTGGATTTGAAAGGTAAAGCGATACCGCCCGCAAGTGCAGCTGCACTACCTACTGCAGAGGAAGCTTTCATGAAGCCTCTTCGAGTAAGATTCATTACCCCAGATTCTTTCTTATTCGTCATTCTAAGATGCCTTTTACTATTGATAGCTAGCACTTTATAGGTAGTTTGTTCTTTATGTATTTATTTCGAATTATTGATTGATTGGCATCAAATAAGTGTGGAATTTAAAGTTTATGAATTGAATGTATAAAATAGATCAAAGAATGAAATGAGTTAATTAATATAATTATCTTTAAACCTATAACGGTATAAATAATAATGATTATCGATACGCATAAATTATTGGGTTCGCTATTTTATCAAGCGACAAGTAAAGAACAGTTAATCACCATTGTCGAAGCTTTGGTTGAGAGCGAAGTACTCTCTGAAGAATGCTTGCAGGCATTAAGAAGCGAAGACGAAGATGCGCTCGCAGCAGAATTCAGCCGCCTGTTTGAAGGCGTTGGAGACATGCCAGCTCCGCCTTGGGGTTCTGTGTACCTAGATAAAGACCGCGTTGTGTTTGGTGCTTCTACGGTTGAGTATCGCCAGTTTTTAGAATTGAATCAGATTGAATTAGACACTGGGTTAAGAGAGCCGGAAGATCAATTTGGTTTAATGTTATTCGCTCATGCGTATTTGTTAGAAAATAATAATATTAATTCGGCTGGTGAATTACTTGATGGTCACTTATTAACTTGGTCTTCTGTTTATTTAGAAAAACTAAATAAAGCATCAGAGTTATCTTTTTATAAAAAGCTATCGGTTGATGTAATAGATTGGTTTAAGTACTTAATATCTGAATATAATTTAAACGTTGCTACTAAAAAGTTATATATCGACTAATGTCTGAACAAATAAATTCAAATAGACGCGGTTTCTTAACTCGACTTTCTAAACCGGTTAAAGCAGCCGCGAATTATGAAGAGATATCACAGCGCTTGCATGCAAGACCGCCAAGAGCGGTCGATGAGGTGCTGTTTGAGCGTCTTTGCGACGGTTGTGGATTGTGTGAACAATCGTGTCCAAATAGCGTTATTGAGATGCTAGAGGGCAGTGCGCTGCTGAATTTGGATTACAACAGTTGTTCTATGTGTAACAAATGCACTGAAGTGTGTCCGACCGGCGCACTTCATCCAACGGTCACGCCTTATATCGACCTCAAGCCGAGCTTTGCGGATAGCTGCAATAATTACATGCAAATGGACTGTTCAGCATGCCAAACGGCGTGTTCAGCTGGTGCAATACACATCGAAGTAGGAGAGTTGCCTACAGTGGACAAAGATAAGTGTAACGGCTGTGGAGAGTGCCGAAGCGCTTGTTATATTGGCTCTGTGACTCTTAACCTGACTCAGCAATAAACGTTTGGCTTTGTATGACACAAGCCAACAGGAAGATTTGGTTGAGTGATAGACGAGTCGCTTTAGATACCTAAAGACATAAATAGAAAAGGGTCCGCATTCCTAAAGGAAGCGGACCCTTTTTTGATTCTTATTGACGATATTCGAACAAAGTGACCTAAAGCCAGCTGGCTTATGCGCGTTTTTGCTTGTTTCTATGAATAACGTTACTCAGCGATAGCTCAGTCTTTGCTTTACAGATACAAGGCAATATCTCATTACCTTGCGTGTAAGCCATAGCAAAACCAACGTACTCGACCTCACCAGAATCCAACGTGCAGCGGCAAGCGCCACAGTGACCATCTCGGCAGTTGTATTCTGGCTCTAACCCAGCTTGTTCCATTGTTTCCAACAGAGTGTTTGAAGGGTTAGATTCAATTGAAGTCAGTTTGTTGATTTTGATTGTTGGCATTACAGCTCAAATCCTTCAAAGTCGTCAGCTTTTACTTCGTTGTCGATTTGGCCAACTAGGTAAGAACTGATTTCTGCTTCTTGTGGAGCAACTTGAACGTTATCTGAAGACAACCAAGCGTTGATCCATGGAATTGGGTTCGACGTTGCTGCTGGGTAAGCCGTACCTAGGCCAACCGCTTGCATACGAATGTTGGTAATGTACTCAACGTATTGGCAAAGAATATCTTTGTTCAGACCAATCATAGAGCCGTCTTTGAATAGGTATTCTGCCCACTCTTTCTCTTGCTCTGCCGCTTCTTTGAATAGATCGAAACACTCTTGCTTACACTCTTCAGCGATCTGCATGAATTCGAAATCATCTTGACCGTTACGTAGCAAGTTGATCATGTGCTGTGTACCAGTAAGGTGAAGTGCTTCATCACGAGCGATTAGCTTGATGATCTTCGCGTTACCTTCCATTAGCTCACGTTCAGCGAATGCGAATGAACATGCAAAACTCACGTAGAAACGAATCGCTTCTAGTGCGTTTACAGACATTAGACATAGGTAAAGTTTCTTCTTCAGGTCGTGAAGTGAAATCTTAACGTCTTCGCCGTTGATGCTGTGGTTGCCTTCACCGTAGCGGTGGTAGTCAGCCGTTAGCTTGATCAAATCATCGTAGTAAAACGCGATGTCTTTAGCACGCTTCAGAATCTCTTCATTTTCAACGATGTCGTCGAATACTACGCCTGGATCATTCACGATGTTACGGATGATGTGCGTGTAAGAACGAGAGTGAATCGTTTCAGAGAAAGACCAAGTTTCAATCCAAGTTTCAACTTCTGGTAGAGATACCAATGGAAGTAGGGCAACGTTAGGGCTGCGGCCTTGGATTGAATCTAGAAGCGTTTGGTACTTCAAGTTAGAGATGAAGATGTGCTTTTCATGCTCAGGAAGCTTGTTGTAGTCGATACGGTCGCTAGACACGTCTACTTCTTCTGGACGCCAGAAGAAAGAAAGCTGCTTCTCGATAAGCTTTTCGAAGATTTCGAATTTTTGTTGGTCGTAACGTGCAACGTTTACCGACTGACCCAAGAACATTGGTTCTTTTAGTTGGTCATTTTTTTGCTGAGAAAAAGTACTGTAAGCCATAAATGCCTCAAATCCTTTAAAGACCCGTAATAAAACGGACCCTGTTAATGCTTTAAACCCAGAGAAGATAACTCTTCTCTGGGGTCTTAATGTTTATTGCGGTTTAGATCTTACAACCGCCGCCTTCACAATCTTCTTCCGGCACTTGAACTGCATCGCCTTGGTCGTCTTTAGCACCATCACGAGTGTTATGGTAGTAAAGCGTCTTAACACCGTACTTGTACGCTGTTAGTAGGTCTTGAAGCAGCTTCTTCATTGGTACTTTACCGCTGTCGTAAACACTTGGGTCATAGTTAGTGTTTGCAGAGATAGCTTGGTCAACGAATTTTTGCATGATACCCACTAGGTGTAGGTAACCGTCGTTAGAACCAATGTTCCAAAGTAGCTCGTAGTTCTCTTTAAGATTTAGGAAATCTGGAACCACTTGCTTAAGGATGCCGTCTTTCGATGCTTTCACTGATACGTAACCACGTGGTGGCTCGATACCGTTAGTCGCGTTCGAGATTTGAGACGATGTCTCAGAAGGCATAAGCGCTGTTAGCGTAGAGTTACGCAGACCGTGCTCCATGATCTCTTCACGTAGAGAATCCCAATCGTAGTGCAGTGGCTCTTCACATACTAAGTCGATATCTTTTTTGTAAGTATCGATTGGCAGTAGGCCTTTCGCGTAGTTGGTCTCGTGGAAAGATGGGCAACGGCCTTGCTCTTTCGCTAGTTCAACAGATGCTTTTAGCAAGTGGTATTGAATTGCTTCAAAAGTACGGTGAGTCAGGCCATTCGCGCTGCCATCAGAGTACTTAACACCATTCTTCGCTAGGTAGTATGCGTAGTTGATTACACCTACACCTAAAGTACGACGGTTCATTGTCGACTTGTATGCAGCTGGAAGCGGGTAGTCTTGGTAATCAAGCAGTGCATCTAGAGCACGAACAACCAGCTCAGAAAGCTCTGCTAGGTCGTCCAGTTCATTGATTGCGCCAAGGTTGAATGCTGAAAGCGTACATAGTGCAATTTCGCCTTCGTCATCTTCTACGTTAGAAAGTGGCTTAGTAGGAAGCGCGATTTCTAGACATAGGTTCGATTGACGAACAGGTGCTACTTCAGAATCAAACGGGCTGTGTGTATTACAGTGGTCAACATTCTGAATGTAGATACGACCAGTAGAAGCACGCTCTTGCATTAGCAGAGAGAAAAGCTCAACGGCTTTAACCGTTTCACGCTTCACTGAAGGATCGTTTTCGTACTTAACGTATAGCTCTTCAAAACGGTCTTGGTTTTCGAAGAACGCATCGTAAAGGCCAGGTACGTCTGAAGGTGAGAACAGGCTGATGTTGCCACCCTGAACTAGGCGAGAGTACATAAGCTTGTTCAGCTGTACGCCGTAATCCATGTGACGAACTCGGTTCTCTTCAACGCCGCGGTTGTTTTTCAGTACTAATAGAGACTGAACTTCACCGTGCCATAGTGGGTAGAATACCGTTGCTGCACCGCCACGAACACCACCTTGAGAACAACATTTTACTGCTGTTTGGAAGTATTTGTAGAAAGGGATACAGCCTGTGTGGAACGCTTCACCATTACGGATTTCAGAACCAAGCGCACGGATACGACCTGCGTTGATACCAATACCAGCACGTTGAGATACGTAACGAACAATTGAGCTTGCTGTCGCGTTGATTGAATCAAGGCTGTCACCACACTCGATCAGTACACAAGAACTGAATTGACGAGTAGGCGTACGTACACCAGACATGATCGGTGTAGGTAGAGAAATCTTAAACGTAGACGATGCGTCGTAAAAACGTTTGATGTAGTCAAGACGAGTCGATTTCGGGTATTTAGCGAATAGACACGCAGCAACTAAAATGTAAAGGAACTGAGCACTCTCGTAGATTTCTTTCGTTACACGGTTTTGCACGAAGTATTTACCTTCGAGCTGCTTAACCGCTGCGTAAGAGAAGTCTAAGTCACGTTTGTGGTCGATGTACTCGTCAAGCTCTTCGAATTCAGCTTTCGTGTAATCTTCCATAAGGTGGCTATCGTATTTACCCATATCAACCAGTTTTGCAACGTGGTCATACAGTGCAGGCGGCTCGTATTCGCCGTACGCTTTTTTACGTAGGTGGAATACAGACAGACGTGCTGCTAGATATTGGTAATCAGGAGTCTCTTCAGAGATTAAATCCGCTGCTGACTTGATGATAGTTTCATGAATGTCAGTAGTGGTGATGCCATCGTAAAACTGAATGTGAGCTTTCAATTCTACTTGTGATACAGAAACATTGTGCAAGCCTTCAGCTGCCCATGTAATCACGCGATGGATCTTCTCTAGATCGATCGTTTCTTTGCGCCCGTTACGCTTGGTAACAGTAAGTTGTTGGTTCATTCTGCTTAATTTCCCTAACAAAACTGAACAAGGCCGTGTTTTTGTGTATTTCTGTGTAATTTTTGTAAATTACGTTTCGGCTTTGTGATCTTGGTCTACCCATACATTGTAGTTCAAACACAACATATAGGGGTCATTTGTTTGTTGGGTTACAAGATAGTGCTACAACTGATATTTTTCAAGGTAAAGAAATGGGGTTGCTTGTGGATAAGTGGTGGATTGAAAAAAAACTGTAAGTGACCACTAACTGATGAGGTTATATGTGACTTGATTGTATAAAAGTCGGCTTTTAATGATGCTTTATTTTTGCACGCCCATAAAAAAAAATTCCTTGATCTTTGGCCAAAATGGGCGATTGATTTTAGGCGATTAAATTTAAATCGAGGTGGTCAAAATGGAAGCTAGCGCACGAAATTTAGACTGAAAAAAGTCGCAAAGTTATGGTAATTGCAACTCTTTTCATTCGTCTTTTTTACAAAAGGTTTTACGGTAGGGCTACCGATATTTTTTAGCCAAAGTTTTGCGTGTGGACGATGTAGTTTACGTCTACATTTGTGCCTAAACGATAAGTGTCCGTAAGAGGATTGTAGTGCAGCCCTGTAATCCCTAGTTCTTGCAGCGGAGTGTTATCGACCATCTTGATAAGTTCTGCAGGGCGAATGAACTTCTCGTGCTCATGAGTGCCCTCAGGAACAATCTTAAGTAGCTTTTCTGCACCAACAATAGCGAACAGGTAAGATTTGAAGTTACGGTTCAAGGTAGAGAAGAACACGTGACCACCCGGTTTCACTAATTTTGAACATGCACTAATCACAGATTGTGGATCAGGAACGTGCTCTAGCATTTCCATACATGTCACCACATCGTAAGTTTGTGGATTCTGTTCTGCATGGTCTTCGATGGTGCTCTGGATATAATCGAGCTTGGTGCCAGTTTCCAATGCGTGAAGACGTGCCACTTCTAGCGGTTCTTTACCCATATCTAGGCCAGTGACTACTGCGCCCTCAACAGCCATGCTTTCAGCCAAAATGCCGCCACCGCAGCCAACATCGAGGACTTTCTTACCAAATAAACCTTCGGTCTTTTCTAGCACGTAATTTAGGCGCAGTGGGTTGATTTGATGTAGTGGCTTAAATTCGCCTTCTAGATCCCACCAGCGCGACGCCATGTCTTCGAATTTTTTGATTTCTGCTGGGTCTACGTTCTGTGATTTAGTCATAATCGGCATTTCCAAGTTAAATAATGCATCCATGAAATTGCAGGCATTATAACTTGCCTTTTCGCTCTGACCAGAAGATCTACAATTTTGCTAGTTTATTGGATGTAAAGTGACCATGTTTCAGCAAGATATGATGCGGAGGTGCAATTTCTCATCAATTGATTGGCTACAAGGGTCACAAGATGGTAAAAGGAGAGGGAAAGTGATGCCTCCGTAGGTAAATTTGTGTTATATTTTTCGGTCTTATACGTATTCAAAAATACGATCTGACTATAGAGGGAAAATGGCTCTATGAGCGATCTAGCGAAAGAGATCACGCCCGTAAATATTGAAGATGAGCTTAGAGGTTCATACCTAGACTACGCGATGTCCGTCATCGTTGGTCGTGCCCTTCCAGATGTGCGTGATGGCCTAAAACCTGTACACCGCCGCGTTTTGTTCGCGATGAATGTACTAGGTAATGATTGGAACAAACCATATAAAAAGTCTGCTCGTGTAGTAGGTGATGTAATCGGTAAATACCACCCACATGGTGATAGTGCTGTATACGATACTATTGTTCGTATGGCGCAACCGTTCTCACTGCGTTACATGCTAGTTGATGGCCAAGGTAACTTTGGTTCTATCGATGGCGACTCCGCGGCTGCAATGCGTTATACCGAAGTTCGTATGGCGAAAATTGCTCACGAGCTCCTGGCTGACCTTGATAAGGAAACTGTGGATTACGTACCGAACTACGATGGTACAGAACAAATTCCAGCAGTACTTCCTACAAAAATTCCTAACCTATTGGTAAACGGTGCTTCTGGTATCGCAGTAGGTATGGCTACCAACATCCCACCACATAACCTTGGTGAAGTTGTTGATGGCTGTTTAGCATTTATCAATAATGAAGATATCACTATTGATGAGCTAATGGACTATATCCCTGGTCCTGACTTCCCAACAGCAGCACTTATCAGTGGTCGTAAAGGCATCGTAGATGCTTACAAGACTGGCCGCGGTAAGGTTTACATGCGTTCAAAAGCGGATATCGAAGTAGAGAAGAATGGTAAAGAAACCATTATCGTTACTGAGATCCCTTACCAAGTAAACAAAGCTCGTTTGATCGAGAAGATTGCTGAACTGGTTAAAGATAAGAAAGTAGAAGGCATCAGTGCACTGCGTGACGAGTCTGATAAAGACGGTATGCGTATTGTTATTGAATGTAAGCGTGATGCAGTAGGCGAAGTGGTTCTTAACAACCTATACGCTCAAACTCAACTGCAAACGACTTTCGGTATCAACATGGTTGCGTTGAATAACGGTCAACCACAGTTGTTCAACATCAAAGACATGCTTAAGTGCTTCGTAGACCACCGTCGCGAAGTTGTGACTCGTCGTACTATCTTCGAATTGAAGAAAGCACGCGACCGTGCACACATCCTTGAAGCATTGTCTCTAGCACTTGCTAACATTGATGAAATCATTGAACTGATCAAGAGCGCGCCAACACCAGCAGAAGCTAAAGTTGGTTTAGTGTCTCGTGGTTGGGATCTTGGTAACGTTGCTTCAATGCTTGAGCGTGCAGGTACTGATGCGGCTCGTCCTGATTGGTTGGAAGACCAATACGGCATCCGCGATGGTCAATACTTCCTAACGGAAACACAAGCACAAGCAATTCTAGAACTTCGTCTTCACCGCCTAACTGGCCTAGAGCACGAGAAGATTCTAGACGAGTACAAAGCCCTTCTAGAAGAAATCGCTGAGCTAATGCACATTCTTGCAAGCACTGAGCGTTTGATGGAAGTTATCCGTGAAGAACTTGAAGCAGTACGTGAAATCTATGGCGACGAGCGTCGTACAGAAATCACAGCGGCAGTTCATGACATCGACATGGAAGAGCTGATTGCTCAAGAAGACGTTGTAGTAACGCTTTCTAACGCAGGTTACGTTAAGTACCAAATCCTAAGCGACTACGAAGCTCAGCGTCGTGGTGGTAAAGGTAAGAGTGCAACTAAGATGAAAGATGAGGATTACATTGAGCGTCTGCTTGTTGCTAATACTCACGATAACATCCTATGTTTCTCTACTCGTGGTAAGACATACCGTCTGAAAGTTTACCAACTGCCATTAGCAAGTCGTACTGCTCGTGGTAAGCCTATCGTTAACATTCTTCCTCTAGAAGAAGGTGAGCGTATCACGGCTATCCTGCCTGTTTCTGAGTTCTCTAACGAGAAATTCATCTTCATGGCAACGGGTGACGGTACTGTTAAGAAGACATCACTGGATCAGTTCGCAAACGTACGTGCTAACGGCCTAATTGCAGTTAACCTACGTGACGATGATTCACTGATTGGCGTTGACATCACTAACGGTGATAGCGACATCATGCTGTTCTCTAAATCGGGCAAAGTTGTTCGCTTTAACGAGGACAAAGTACGTGCAATGGGCCGTACTGCCTCTGGTGTTCGTGGTATGAAGCTTCCAGAAGACGATCAAGTAGTATCGTTGATTGTTCCTTCTAACGAAGGCGATATCCTAACTGTGACTCAAAACGGTTACGGTAAGCGTACTGAACTAGCTGAATACCCAACGAAAGGCCGTGCAACGCAAGGTGTGGTTTCTATCAAAGTCTCTGAACGTAATGGCCCAGTTGTTGGCGCTGTTCAAGTTGAAGAAGGCGACGAAATGATGATGATCACCGACGCAGGTACGCTAGTACGTACTCGCGTTGCGGAAGTGAGCCAAGTTGGTCGTAACACTCAAGGTGTAACACTGATTCGTACTTCTGACGACGAGAACGTTGTAGGTCTACAACGTATCGACGAAGTAGAAGAAGCTGAGGTTGTTGAAGGCGAAGCTGAAGTAGCAAACGCTGAAGCAGCAGTCGTTTCTGAATCAAGTGAAGAGCAAGCATCAGACGCTTCTGATAGCGAGCAAGACACTGAGTAATCTTTCACTTCTATAAATAGAAGTTGAGACAAAAAGCCGAGCCATTGTGCTCGGTTTTTTATTACCTAGAATTTGGCTGTGACTTGTTTAAAAGCCAATAGCTAAACCTCGATCAATATTGTTTTAGTGAGAAAAAGGTACAGTAAAGCGTCAATGAAAGGAGAATGGAATGGATATCTGGTTACTGATTGCTTTGCTGCTAATGAGCCTATTTCTAGTGGCAATCGTGATCGCATCAAACAGAAAAACCAGTCATCTTAAAGGCAACCTCCTTATTTCATGTGTGGCGATATTAGCCAGCATTCTGGTTTGGTCTCAGATGAAACAAGAAGCCCCTCAACTTACTTCAAGTGACGACAGCAGCTATACAGCAACAGATTTCCAAAATGAACTTCAGCAGAGCCTGGAGCAAGACCCTAATCAATCAGACCTTTGGTTTAAGCTTGGTGGCGTTTATATGCAGAAAGGGGAGTTTGATGCTGCATTTACCTGTTACGACTATGCGATTCGTTTAGACCCACAGGCGCCTTCAGGGCTTTATGCAGCTAAAGCGAGCGCCTTGTATTACCTAAGTTCACAGGCGATGAGTGATGATGTGAAAGTGCTCTTAAATCAATCCATGGAGCTTGATCCCAACGATCGTACGGCATTGATGTTGATAGCGACCGATCACTTCATCAGTATGCGCTACCAACAAGCGATCGATGCTTGGACTCAAATTCTCGATTCTAACCAGAAAGGCATTGATCGTGTCTCTATCATCCATTCGATCAACCAAGCTAAGCAAATGATCCGTTAAACGGGCACTATCTGTAATTTCGAGATTATTTGCTTTCTTGCATCTCAATTAAACCGCCAGCGTTGTGGATCTGTGTAAACCCTTGAGCTTTCAAATACTGGTAAGCTTGTCCTGAGCGGTTACCACTGCGGCAATACAAAACGATAGGTTGAGCTTTGTCTATGCTGGCAAAGTGCGTAGCGACTTCAGAAAGAGGGTAGTTAATCGCATTGTCCAGATGACCTTGCTTGAACTCTCCTGGTGTCCTGACATCAACGACCAGCGCACCTTCCTCAATCATTTCCCACCCTGTTTCTGCTCGTTCTGAGGCGTGAAGTCCTGAACTTGTTAATGCGATGCATAATGCCGAAAGCGAAAGTAAGTGCTTCATTCTTTGTTCCTTGAATTAGCTAAAAGGTAATGTGAAATTGGGACGGTTGAGTGCGCCCAAATCTAAAAAACCAGCCACACCTTTACAGTGTGACTGGTTTTATCTTATTGGTCTATTTGAAGGAACTAGTATTCGTAGTTAGCTTCACGCTTTTCAGCTTGCTCTTCCCACTTAGGAACCACGGTGTCTAAGAAGTGTTGCTTCTCAGCATTCATCTTATCCATGTCCATTCCTAGCGCTTTCTGAGCGGCTTCTTTGGTTGAGATATCTGGAATCTCGATTGGATCGGTAATGCCTTTCTTCGCAAGTAGACGAACAATCTTAGTTCGCGCGTCTGCTGCGCGGTCAACCGCCGTTCCAAGAACCTCTAGGGCTACTTCAGGCGCGTGCATGTGAACACCATGAGATGCGATAGCGTAGTCCCAACGCCATTGCGCATGACGAATATCTTGTAAGATAGGTGCCATCTCTTGTTCTGTTGCGCCTGCTTCCCATGCTGCGCCTGCTTCAAAGTGAGCGGCTACGATTTGTTTCTCAGCGGTCAGCTTCATGTTTAGTACTTGAGCTTTGCGGCTTGAAACGATGTTACGCATGGTCTCTTTAGATTGAGTATGGCAGTTAGCACAAGTGTCTTCGAAGCGGTCAAACGGGTTACCTACTTTATGGTCGGTGTAAACGGTACCGTCTTCTTTCGTCACTTTAGGCATGTGGCAGTCAACACAAGCGACGTTGTTCTTACCGTGAATACCTTCACGCCAAGTTTCGTAACCTGGGTGCTGAGCCTTTAGCATTGGTGCTTTAGAGACTTTATGTGTCCAATCTTTAAAACCAATCTGATCGTAGTACTCTTCCATCTGTTCAACACGCGTCCCTTTATCCCAAGGGAATTTCACACCTTTTGTTGGACCCGTGAAGTAGTATTCCACGTGACACTGAGCACACACAGAGGCTTGCTGATCAAAGCGACCTTGCTCTTCGAAGTTCTTCCCAATCGCATCGAACGCACGTTCAACATAAGGACGAGTGATCTTTAGTGCAGGTTCGCCATTTTTAAAGCCTTCACTTTGAGTATCGTGACAGTCGGCACAACCAATTGGATTGACTATCTCGCTGCCAAGACGAGCCCATTTACCTTCAAAGTAGCCGTCTTCACCACGCTCTTCAATAACGCGTGCTACGTCTGGGCTTTTACAGCTCCAGCACGCCATTGGCATTGGGCCTGAATTTTCGTCGGTTGGTCCGCCAGTACGCAGGGTTTGTCTTACATCATCAACCGCATAAAAGTGGCCGCGGGCTTTGTTGTAGTCTTTCGCGAAACCGTAGCCCGCCCATAGAATAACCATGTTTGGATCTTCTTTTAGTGCGTCTTCAATGGCTTCGCTCTCTGACGTTTGTCTCCATGAATGGTATTGATCTGGGTGGTTTTGCTCGAACTGGTCGTTACGAGGATCACCAATTTCTTTTTGTTCAGACGCAGCAAAACTGGTCGCGCTTACTAGTGATGCGCTAACCATTAATAATGCTGTGACGGAATTACGTATCCAATGCTTTTTCACAGTGATATCTCCAATATACTGATTTTTATACCAAGCGTTGTGAGTTTGCTATTCAAATTAAGAACTGGAGAATTGCTGTTTATATTAATTCATAAATAAACACATTTTGTTACGTGTCGGATGTTTGCTTGTTTTAGATCAATTAATGACAGTGACTTCAATCACGTTGAAGTTTATATAGCCCTAAAGGGGTATGTGGACATCAAGTTAGACTGGTCTTATTGAGAATTATTATCATATATAACAAATAATTACCCGACATGCCCTCACTATAAATAGGGTGATTGTGTTCACATATTACCCTTTGTATATTTCGCTTTACCTAATTAGGGGTATATTCTAAATATAGAAAGCGTTGTGGCTTATCCAAAATAAGAATTGATATCATTTAAGCGGTAATAATATCGTTTAAGGGTACTTTTGTTTAACCGGAATATTATTTAGTTGAGAGTTAAATAATGCCGGTATAAGGAAAGGATAAAATGGGCAATATTAAATTGGCCATAGTCATAATGCTTAAATCCCTTCTAGCATTCTGCCTCTATGGTTATTCCATTCATGCTGTTGCAGAGCCTGCTGTTACGCCAGTAGGAGAGTCAACAAGACATGAAGTCGAATTAATACGTGACAAAGATTACAAGTGTGTCCAATGCCATAAAGATTCTAAAGAAACGGTATTTGGTTCACATGGTGAGAGTGCGCACGCTTTGCTTGGCCGTGAAGTGAATTGCACAGATTGTCATAGTTCTATTGGCCCCGATCACCGTGATGGTGCACCTGAGGTGGTGAAGTATCGCGCGGCTCAATCACAACCCGGAACCGAAAAGGTTTTCCTCGATCCTAGCTTAATCCTAGATGCCAACAGCCAATGTATAGATTGTCATAAGCCTGATGATCTGAGCGAAGCGAGCTGGACTCACGATGTTCACGCACAGAACTTAACATGTTCAAACTGCCATGATGTTCATGCGACAGAAGCTAAGGTGCTGAGCTTAGATAAAAAGCAAACCATCAAGCTGTGTGTGGATTGCCATTCAGACTTCAACCAGAAGAAAGAAGGGGAGTAATCTATGAGCTGCTCAAGAAGAAACTTTTTAGCTGGCGCGGGTGCCGTTATTTTCACAACTGGTGTTGCAGGTACTGCAGCGGTTACAAGCCGCAAAACGCTGGCTAATGTTCAGGAAGATGGCACCAAGCGTTACGGAATGGTTCATGACGAAACCGCTTGTATTGGCTGTACTGCTTGTACTGAGGCGTGTCGTGAAGTAAACAAAGTGCCTGAAGGCGTATCGCGCTTAGAAATCATAAAGAGCGAACCTCAAGGTGAATATCCAAATGTTGATTACCGTTTCACTCGTAACTCTTGTCAACATTGTGATAATGCACCTTGTGTGATGGTTTGCCCAACAGGCGCGGCCTACAAAGATGAAAAAACCGGCATTGTCGACGTTCATCAAGAGAAGTGTGTCGGTTGTGGCTATTGTCTATTGGCTTGCCCATATCAAGTGCGCTTTTTCCATCCTGAGAACAAGTCCGCAGATAAATGTAACTTCTGTCGTGATACCAATCTTGCACAAGGGAAGTTGCCTGCTTGTGTCGAATCTTGCCCGACCAATGCGCTGGTCTTTGGCGATCTAAATGACCCTGAGAGTGAGATAAACCAGGTACTTCAATCTGAGGTGGTTTACAGAGATAAAGCTTATCTAGGTACTCAGCCAAAACTCTATAAAGTGCCACACCAAAAAGGGGAGATTTGATTATGAGTGCATGGGACGCAGCTTTTCAGTCTGGTACGGTGGTATGGGACTGGATTATAGCAATCTATCTATTTCTCGCGGGGATGTCGGCGGGTGCCGTAATGATCTCCATTTACCTAAAGCGTAAGGTTATTGAAGGCGATCCTGCTCATAATGGTGTGTTAAAGGCCACGGCTTTTCTTGCGCCATTTGGGATCATTTCAGGTCTGCTTATCTTGGTTTTCCACCTGACAAAACCGTTATCCTTTTGGAAGATCATGATCTTCTATAATCCAACGTCTGTGATGTCGATGGGTGTGATCTTATTCCAAGTATATATGGTGATCTTATTCCTTTGGATCGGCATTATATTTAGAGACCAAATAGTCGTGTTCTTGAATGATCAAGCATGGCTAAAAGGGCGACTTGATTTTGTCGGTAATTGGATTGGCAAATTAGAAGTGTTTGAGAATGCTCTGGAAATATTCTTAGCTGTTCTTGCTCTGATGCTTGCTGCTTATACCGGATTCTTGCTTTCAGCTTTAAATACTTTCCCACTATTGAATAACCCAGTGCTGCCGATTTTGTTCTTATTCTCGAGCTTATCTTCGGGAGCGGCGGCGTGTATTTTATTTGGTGTGCTGGTCTTTAAGGAGTCTCCGCATAGTGCGAGTATTTCTTGGATCCACGGCTTCGAACGTCCTGTTGTTATGTTTGAACTGTTTGTCCTTGTTACTTTCTTCACTGGGTTGATATTTGCTGGTGGTCAAAGTGAGCAGGCAGTATGGAACGCGATTGGCGGTGGTTTCTGGGCAAGTTGGTTCTGGTATGGCGTAATTGGTGTGGGTATGGTTTTACCCTTGTTGCTTAACGCCGTGACACCAGCATCGGTTCGCCATAGTACTGTGTATATTTTCTCTGTTACTTCATTGAGTCTGATGGGCGTATTAATGCTAAGAACGTTTGTCCTTTATGCAGGACAATTAACGTTAGCTTAATTTCGCTCAAGGTTATAAGTGAGTGGATGTTGGATACTAAACATCTGCTCACTAAATTTCTTTTCGCTGAGTAGCAATAGCTAGTTGAGTTACATCAGCTAGTTGAGCAATCAATGCCAATAATGGTTTAACTTGGTTCTGCTTAGGTAGAGCCTGATTGAGGTGATATGGTCGGTTCTTTGGGGCTGTTTAGTTTAATTTTGGTCGCTGTTCTCAGCAGCATTATCGCTGTGTATTCGATGTATCAAATGCTAACTAAACAAGCACAAAATGTGGCTTTAATTCGCAGTTTCTCCCTCTCTAGCGCTTTGTTTTCCATTGGCGCTATCGTTTTACTTGGCTATGCCTTTGTAGGTGACGACTTTTCCATCCTCTATGTTGCAGAACACTCCAATACTCAATTACCCACCTTCTTCAAAATGGCCGCTGTGTGGGCTGGACATGAAGGCTCATTGCTATTTTGGGTCTTAACCATTAGCTGTTGGTCGGGTGTGATTGCCCTACAAAAGCAATATTCTTCTGAGTATCAGAGCCGCGTATTGTGGGTGATGAATGTGTTACTCGCGATATTTGCATGGTTTACCTTATTTGCTTCGAACCCATTTGAACTGAATTCGACCTTGCCACTTGAAGGGCGTGACCTTAACCCAATGCTGCAAGACGTTGGTTTGATATTCCATCCGCCTCTGTTGTATTTGGGTTATGTTGGTTTCTCTGTGGTCTTGGCATTTGCTGTGGCCGCTTTGCTGGTGGATCCGATTGAGTTCGATTGGGTCGCTCATTGTCGCAGTTGTTGTTTGGTCGCTTGGATCTTTTTAACCGCAGGGATCATTCTTGGTTCTTGGTGGGCATATTACGAGTTGGGCTGGGGCGGCTGGTGGTTCTGGGATCCGGTTGAAAATGCAAGTTTGTTGCCGTGGCTTACTTCGACCGCTTTACTGCACAGCCTAGGCGTTGCTAAGGGCAAACAACAGTTACTGAAATGGTCTCTCAGTCTCGCTTTCATTACGTTTTGTTTGAGTATCTTAGGCACCTTCATTGTTCGTTCTGGTGTACTCACATCGGTACACGCTTTTGCCGTCGACCCAACCAAAGGTATCGCACTGCTTCTTATATTAGTTCTGGTACTGGTGAGTTCATTTTCTCTGCTTATCGTCAGAGGGGAATCTTTTGAATCAAGCCCGATTACCAGCTTCGCCAGCAAAAGCTTTTTGAGCTTAGTTGCGGTACTCATCTTTGTATTGGCCACAATCGTGGTTGTGTTCGGCACGTTTTATCCCATGATATTTGAACTGCTTGGACTGGGAAATATCTCGGTCGGTGCGCCTTACTTTAACCTCTTGATTGCACCTTTGGCTTTGCTTGCGTTGGCTGTCGTCGGCCTTGCCCCATTGCTGAGTATTAAGCCTCAAGCATCGAAAGGCGTTATTACGTTGATCGCTCTAGCATCTATTGGTCTCGGGTTCGCCTGTTACGTTTTGCAAGTAGAGAAGATTCAAGTGATGGCTCTGATGACATGGTCACTCGCATTTTGGGTTTTACTCACTCATGTGTATGGCTTGGTGGTAACACGCAGTTCCAAGTTCCAACGCAAAGTCTGGGTGATGACCTTTGCCCATGTTGGGGTTTCAGTGTTAGCGGTAGGTGCCGCGATGAATAGCTACCACTCGTTTGAGCGCAGCTATAAGTTAAGCCCGGGTGTAGAAGTCGAATTCATGGATTGGACGCTTTCTCATCGTGATACGGAGTTGTATGTCGCTTCAAACTTTACTGCAGAAAAAGCGATACTCAGCCTAGAGTCTGGCGAGCAGTGCTTTCCTATTTCGCCGGAAAGAAGACACTACCAAGTTCGTGTTATGAACATGAGTGAGCCTGCAATGAAGTGGTTCTGGCATGGCGATGTTTATATCACCATGGGCGAGAAAGTCGATTCCACCGCTTACGCATTTCGTGTTCAGTATAAGGCGTATGCGCGCTGGATCTGGTTTGGTGGGCTGTTCTCCATTATCGGCGCTTTGCTCTCATTGACTCATCGTAAAAAGAAAACCGTCAAGGTGTCACAGTATGCATAACAGCGTTCGTAACAAGCTAATTACTCTAATTGCCTTAGCATTGATTGTGGTGCTGGGATTTGTCTTTGCGCTTGATAATAAGCAGCAATCGACCATGGTGTCTGAACAACAAAGGGCATTTCCAGAATTTACATCGAGTGCGTTAGTGAATAGTGAAGGCGTCAGTGGTCAGCAGAAAGTTACGCTTACTGATGTCACGCAGCACCCTTATCAACTGGTTAATGTATGGGCATCTTGGTGCGGGATATGTAAAACCGAACATTCATTTTTGCTTCAACTTCACGATAAAGGCATTCCCATCGTTGGGCTCAATTATCGAGATAACTCTGGGGCTGCGATTAACGTGTTATCGAACGATGGCAACCCGTACTTAACCGTGATCAGTGACCCTCAAGGCAAGTTAGCGTTAGAGTTGGGCGTAATCGGCACACCTGAAACGTATTTGGTTGATGCCAATGGCCAGATCATTAAAAAGCTATTGGGCGTGATTAATGAAATGGTATGGAAAGATGAGCTTGCGATGTATTTTGATGGTGTGAATGGATGATGAAGTCTCTAATACAAACCTTGTTTATGCTGTCAGCTCTTTTAGTGATTAGCCTTTCAACCATGGCTGAAGATCTGTTTACTGCCAGTAATACAGAGACGAGTATTCAAGTTGAACTGTTTGAGTTTGAAAACCCAGAACAACAGCAACGTGCTATTAGCTTGGCGAAAACGTTACGCTGCCCACAATGTCAAAACCAAAATCTGATTGAATCCAACTCACCAATAGCAAAAGACTTACGCCTTGTTGTGTTCAATATGGTGAAAGCAGGGAAGAGTAATAATGAGATTACTCGATATATGACGGAAAGATTTGGTGAATTTGTACTTTATAAGCCGGCGATGAAGGTTTCAAATCTATTACTTTGGTTGCTACCGAGCCTATTATTTCTCTTATTTATATATTTATCAGTAAAAAGTGTTAGGAAGAGCTCATAAAAATTGTGTATTACTGTTTACCAATTGACCTGTATTTTGTAACATTGACCGATTATAAAGGCTAAGCACTGCTATATAAGGATGTATCTGTGGATAACGTAATCTCAAATTTAAAGAAAGAGTTCCATACTCATGTCCGATCTGATAAATGGGCAGAAAAATACAGTGCAAAGTCGAGCATTTCTACGCTTACTCAAGAAGAGTTAACCGAATTAGAGAACGCTTGGGTTCAGCTTGTCATCTGGAAGCAAACTCAAGTAAGTTGATCGTTCTGTAAAAAATCGTAGTCTTAGCCGCAACTGATTAATTTATAACCCCATGTTGGTCATCCCAATGTGGGGTTTTTTCTTATGTGAAAAATAATTGTTATATTATAACAATTTGTACGAGGTCGACCTTGAAAAAAATTGTTAACAGCCTCATAGTGTCTATCATTAGATAGTTAGCTACAAAATATTGCCTAGACATATAATGTAGTGTTGTTAAATACATCGAATTTTCAAGTGAGTATAGCTATGGCGGAAGTGCGTGCCAGAATAGATTTCAAAGTAGGGGTAACAAGCAGTATTGATGCTGAACTTCTGTCTTTTCATGGATTGAAAACAGATAAAGAGCATGTTGCTGTGATATTTAAATCAGCAGACAAGACACAAGACATACCTCTTGTTCGTATGCACTCTGAGTGCCTGACTGGTGATGTTTTCCATTCCTCTCGCTGTGACTGTGGTGAGCAGCTAGACGAAACCATTAGAATTATGGGTGAGACGGGTGGAGTGATTCTTTACTTACGCCAAGAAGGTCGTGGTATTGGTTTATACAATAAAATCGATGCATACCGCCTGCAAAGCGAAGGCATGAACACCTATGAAGCCAACAACCACCTAGGTTTTGGCGATGACCTACGCGATTTTACTGAAGCTGCTGAAATGCTACGCGCCTTAGGTACTACAAAAATCCGCTTAGTCACCAACAACCCTAAGAAGATCAATGAGCTAAAATCTTTTGGTATTGAGATTGAAGAAGTGGTGAATACCTCTGCTCATATCAAATCGGGTAATGAAAGCTACCTGAAGGCAAAAGTCTCACACGGTAAGCATAATCTGGATATCTGATTAGCCTCTTTGTTACGCTTAACATAAAAATGTTTAAAGACCTCACATATGTGAGGTTTTTTTGTATTTATCTTGCAATAAAATTGTAAGTTTGTATTATTTCAATCCGTAGTGCAAATGATAATGGTTTGCACTATTACTACGAATAATAATTTAAAGCTCAACAAGGATGCTTCATGACCATTAAATCTTTAGTGACAAAAGCCGTAACTTCGTCACTCATTTTTGCCTCTGCTTCTTCTTTCGCAGCAGTAACTCAAGATCAAGTTGTAGAACATTACGCAGATATTGCGCATGCAGTGTTTGCAGATTCAGTAATTACAGCAAAAGCGTTGAACTCTTCTATTGATACCTTCTTAGCTTCTCCTTCTGCTGGCAACTTCGAACAAGTAAAACAAGCTTGGCTTGAGTCTCGCGTACCATACCAACAGTCAGAAGTTTTCCGCTTCGGCAACGCTGTTGTTGATGATTGGGAAGGCCAACTGAACGCATGGCCACTAGATGAAGGCCTGATTGATTATGTTTCGACTGATTACCAATATGAACTTGGTAACGAAGGCGCTAGCGCAAACATCGTGGCTAACAAGACTTTCCAAATTGGTCAGACTACCGTTGATGCAACCAACATCACCCCTGAGCTAATCGCAGACTTGAACGAGATCGGTGGTTCTGAAGCGAACGTAGCGTCTGGCTACCACGCAATTGAATTCCTACTTTGGGGCCAAGATTTAAACGGTACAAACAGCGGTGCAGGTGAGCGTGCTTACACTGATTTCGTTGTTGGCGCTGAGTGTACTAATGGTAACTGTGACCGTCGTGGCGCATACCTAAAAGCATCAGCTGAACTTCTTATCCAAGATCTAGAATGGATGGAAAAACAGTGGGCTGAAGGCGAGAAAGGTAACTACCGTCAAGAGCTTCTTTCTGAATCTAGCGACAACGGCTTACGTAAAATGCTATTTGGCATGGGTTCACTGTCTCTAGGTGAACTAGCGGGTGAGCGTATGAAGGTTGCACTAGAAGCAAACTCTACTGAAGACGAGCACGATTGTTTCTCTGATAACACGCACAATTCTCACTACTACAACGAGCAAGGCATCTACAACGTTTACACGGGTCTATATAAGCGTGAAGACGGTACTCTGCTTTCAGGTCCAAGCCTGTTTGACCTAGTAGAGCAAAAAGATGAGCAAGCTGCGAAAGAGATCCAAAAGCAGTTTGACCTAGCACGTGCACAAGTTGGTCAACTAGTAACGTCTGCTGAGAAAAACAACCAGCACTTCGATCAGCTAATTGCTGCTGACAACTCTGCGGGTAACGCACTAGTAAACAAAACGATTGTTGCGCTAGTGTCTCAAACCGCTGCGATTGAGCGTGCCGCTGGTGTTATTGGTATTGATAGCCTTAACCCAGACACGGCTGATCACGAGTTCTAAGAACCCGAGACGAAAACAATTAAGGGCTCTCATTGAGCCCTTAATTGTTTGTTATTCAAAAAAGTTACTCCCACATAAAAACTAAAATCAAAAACACCGCAAGGCAATGTATGAAGTCGTATCTATCAGCCTCACTATTAACCGCACTGTTTTTCTTATCGCCATTACATGCCCATGAAACTTACTCTGGTGGTAAAACGACTGTGAAGAAAGAGGGAGCGAATGCTTTTTCTCTTCCTGCAGCCAATCTACCAATGAGCAAACGCTTGGATTTCAGTGTTGGTAACAGTTTCTTCAGAAACCCTTGGGTACCTGCACCCTCATCAACCGATGCGCGTGATGGGTTAGGCCCACTATTCAACACCAACGGTTGTCAAAACTGCCATATTAAAGATGGTCGTGGTCATGCGCCTGAAAAAGGCGATGAGAACGCGGTTTCCATGCTGGTTCGCTTGAGTATTCCTGCTGAAACACCAGAGCAGAGACAAGCCTTTATTCGCGATGGTGGCATTCCAGAACCGACTTACGGTGGACAGCTACAAGATTTCGCGCTTCAAGGTGTGAAACCAGAGGGTAAAGTGAACATCAGTTACACCGATGTTCCTGTTGAATTCAAAGACGGCACGGTTGTTACTCTACGTAAACCAACATTAAAAATCACTGAACTCGCGTTTGGTAAAATGCACCCTAAAACAGAATTTTCGGCTCGTGTTGCGCCACCAATGATCGGCCTAGGTCTGCTTGAGAGCATCCCACAAGAAACGATTCTTGGCTTCGCGAAGCAACAAGCTGCGGACAGCCAAGGCGTAACAGGCAAAGCCAATTATGTTCTCGATGTTCAAACCAACGAAATGGCTCTAGGCCGTTTTGGTTGGAAAGCTGGGCAGCCAAACTTAATGCAACAAAATGCGGCGGCGTTTAACGGTGATTTGGGCTTAACGAGTCGCTTATTCCCGAATGAAAACTGCACATCAGCGCAATCAACTTGTGATGATTTTCCAAATGGTGGCAAACCAGAAGTCAGCGACAACATTCTAGATTTTGTTGAGTTTTATTCTCAGCATCTAGCGGTACCTATTCGTCGTAATGTCGACAATCCAGTCGTTGTTCAGGGTAAAAAGCTGTTTAAAGACGCGGGTTGTCAAAGTTGTCACCAAGCTGAATTCCGCACGGCAGAGCGTGAAGGTTTGCCTGCGTTGTCTAAGCAATTAATTAGCCCATATACCGATATGTTGCTGCACGATATGGGTGAAGGCTTAGCGGATAACCGTCCTGAGTATCTTGCGAATGGCCAAGAATGGCGCACAACACCTTTATGGGGATTAGGCTATACCAAAGAAGTGAATTGCCACACGTTCTTACTTCATGATGGTCGTGCGAGAAATGTTATGGAAGCTGTGCTTTGGCATGGCGGCGAAGCAGAAATGGCGAAACAAAACGTTTTAGCTCTTAGTAGCAGCGAGCGTGAAGCGCTATTGGCGTTCTTAAACTCGTTATAGGCTGAGTTGAATTCAGTTTAGTTAACGGCTAATGACTTAAGAAAGTCGCTATCAAACCACTTAGCACCGCTGAACTTGTAGGAATACGAGGCCAGCGGTCGTTTCGTATTTAATGAACTCATATAATTAAAAGAAAAATTAGGAAGTAAGGTAACAGCATGACACATAAATTTTTGTTAATGCCTTTGTCGGTATTAATCATGGCAGGCTGCCAATCATCGGGTGAGCAAGCCGCTTCATCTGAGGTTAACGGTGTGTCTTATCAAGCAGACACGACCGACCACATCAGTCGCAGTGTCTATCAACAAGAGTTTGATTCTGCAGTCCTATTCGCCAAGCAAGCCAACGAGCTAGAAGTCTTGATGCAGGGTTACTGCCAAACTAATGATGTTGAGTTAGGTGCTTTGAAAAGTCAGTGGCAGCTCACCATGAACAGCTGGATGGCACTACAAGGCCAAGAAAGAGGCCCAACAGCAGCGCTTGAAGAGAGCTGGAATGTTCAATTCTGGCCAGACAAAAAGAACACGACGGGTCTTAAGATGCGTCAGCTAACTCAGCAGAAAAAAGCTTGGACTCAAGACGAAATCGCGCAGCAGAGTGTGACCGTTCAAGGGCTAGGTGCGTTGGAATGGTCGCTTTATGACGAGCAATCGCCACTGCTTCAAGACAAAGCGCTAGGTTGTCAATCATCACAAGCGATTACTGAAAACTTAGCGATTAAGTCATCTTCGATTGCACAGGCATGGCAGGTTAACCCTTGGTTAGCGCTAGACGAGACTCGCTGGGAGTCTGAATACATCGCTTTATTGACCAACCAACTTGATTACAGCATGAAAAAGCTGAGTCGCCCGATGGCAAAAATTGGTCATCCGCGTCCTTACTTCTCAGAATCATGGCGTGCACAAACCTCGATGACTCAACTAAAAGCGAATGTAGCAGCACTTCAGAATTTGTACCTTGCCGATGGCAATGGCCTAGACGGCTTGTTGAGAGAGAAGGGCTTAAACGACCTAGCTGATCGCGTTGCTGACCAGTTCACATTGACGCTAGATACTTGGCCTACAGACTCAAGCTTGTTTGAGTTATTGCAGAGCAAAGAGGGCTATCGAGATGTGCTGACTCAATACAACAAACTAGAACGTTTGAAGTACCTGATTCATGAAGAAGTGGCGATAGAGCTTGGCGTGGTAATAGGATTTAATGCTACCGATGGTGACTGATACTACGCGAAGAACGCTACTCAAGGCTGCACTGGGTTGTGCAGCTGTTCCAATGCTTCCGTTTGGCTGCGCTAGTCGCTCTGGTGCTGTGAGCTCATCTAGTGAGCCTCAATTAATCGGTTGTGCGCTGAGCGGGCGAGGCCAATATTCAGCGGTTGTGGCTGACGAATATGGAATGCCATTGAGTCAACTGCCGATCCCAGATCGTGGTCATGGCGTCGCGATTTGCCCAACCTCATCACATGCGGTGGTTTTTGCTCGTCGTCCTGGTGACTATTTTATGGTGTTTGACTATAAAAACGGTCAGCAGATCAAAATGGTCGTGAAAGGTAAGAACCGTCACTTCTATGGTCATGGCGTTTACTCATTAGATGGCAAGTTACTGTATGCCACTGAAGGGAAAACGGACAGCAGCCAAGGTGTGATTGGCGTTTACGATGTCGCGCAAGGCTATCGTAAGGTCGAAGAGTTCAGCGGTTTTGGTATTGGGCCTCATGAAGTGATCATCATGCCGGATAGTAATCTCGCGATCGGCGTTGGTGGCGTTCATACTGATGGTAGAACACCGAAAAACCTCGATTCGATGCAGCCGAGCTTGAGTTATGTTTCTCCTGAAGGTGTGTTACTTGATCAGGTTGAATTGTTGGATAAGAAGCTGAGCATTCGACACTTAGCCCATGATGGTGCTGAAACCGTGCTTTGTGGCCAGCAATATCGTGGTGAACCAGATGAGTATCCTTCGCTATTGGCGATGCATACTAAAGGAGGCCAGTTTGAATCACTTAACGCAGAGCCAGAGCAATGGGCAAGGTTCAATCACTATATCGCCAGTATTGCGGCGTCAGACGATTGGATTATTGCGACTTCGCCAAGAGGCAACTGCTACGGTATTTGGTCTAAAGAAACCAAAGAATTAGTAGAACTGTCTGCATTATCTGACGCTTCTGGTGCTGTGCTGCTTGATGGTGAGTTTCGATTAAGCTCTGGGGCGGGAAGTGTGGTAAGCCAGAGCAAGCCTTATGAGAAATCAACTCAGCAATCATCGGTCCAGTGGGATAACCATTGGAGTTCAATCTGATTTATAAAGCCTCTTAAAAATAACATGCTTACTCCGATTTCTTTGCCATACTTATGAGATGGTTGGTGATGGAGTTAAGCATGTTCGCAAAATACTTCTGTGGATTATTAGTTCTAGTTTCTGTGCACGCATGGAGCTATACGAGTTCTGACGAGAGCCGATTTCTTCCGGCTGATTCGGAGCTTTCTTTTATGCTGATTTATCCAGAGCTTACCCAGAGTATTTATCAAGACTCGTCTCTGCCTATTCTTTGGGATTCACCTGAACTGGTTAAGGCGTTTGAATTTCAATTGTCGCTTCTCGAACAAGCTCAAATGGCACCACTCTTCGAGCGACAACTCAAGCAAATTCGTCACTATCAATCTCATGCTCAATGGCAAGAGTTGGACATATTACTCACCGATACCTTTATCTACTACCTGAGCTACGTTGAAAATGCGCCGCTTGCCGGTAAAGATTGGTACTTCTCGGGCAAGTTGCATTCCAAATTACCCGCGCCTTCTCCGCATATTCTGATGAGATTGAAAAGCAGCGTCGCCAATGATTACTTATTGGAAATGGTGTTGTCTTACGCGCCGCCTGTTGGGGATTTTGACCAATTCAAAGCAACCTATTCGGTGTTAGAAACCGCCTCTGAACTCAATATTGAACGATATAGACAGAAAGGTTTGAAGCGCTTGGGTGACGAGCTTTCAGACAAGACGGTTCTTGTTGAGCGCATTGCTTTGGTTGGTGTTGATACCTCGATGATCGCGGTCGATTTTCCCAAGTTCGATCGAGATCTGCAAAAGGCGATTAAATCTTTCCAACGCATGCACGGTCTTACGGATGATGGGATCATCGGGTCAGACACGATCAAATGGATCAATATGGGCTTTGATGATCGACTTACTTCCCTAGCATTGAACGCCGAGCGTGCCCGCTTATGGCCAAGAAATAGAGACTCACTGATTGTGGTGAATGTACCTAGTTTTGATATGAAGTATTGGGAAGATGGGGAAGAGGTTTTTGAATCTAAAGTTGTGGTTGGGAGAAAATCGAGAAAAACACCACTCTTAGAGATAAAGCTTGATTCGGTTATCTTAAATCCGACTTGGAACGTGCCATGGAAAATCATGGTTAAAGATATCTTGCCTAAAGTAAAAGCCGACGAGAGTTATCTTGAAACACACAATTTTCAAGTGATCGATGGTTGGCGTTCGATGGAAACTGTCGATACTACCGAGATAGATTGGCAAACGATTAACTTTAACTCTTTTCCTTATCGAATGCGCCAGCAAGCAGGCTCTAGTAACGCATTGGGTTTGTATAAGTTCAATACGCCCAACAAGCGAGCCATCTATCTCCATGACACCCCAAGTAAAAGCTTGTTTAACGATGACTTCCGCGCCTATAGCTCTGGTTGTATTCGTGTTGAGCATGCCGAGGAACTCGCGGAGTTGTTATTTGCGACTAAGGTAAAGAAAGTGCCGAATCAGGATGATGAACTTGCGCCCAATACTAAGGTTCGTCTCAAGAAACGAATTCCAGTGCATATCATTTATCAAACCGTGTTGTTTGAAGAAGGAGGCATACAATACCGCGGTGATATCTACCAATATGATAAAGAGGGCGGTTGATTGAAATATGGTCAAGAAAGGTGATCTTGACTGAAAAATGACAACCAAGCTTCTATTGATAAAATTATAATGAGTATCAATAACTAACCGTGCAAAGGTTACAAATACTAACGTTTTGCACGGTTTTTGTACGTTGACGCAGCAAATTCCATTATGTATCGTGCATTTTTTGTTCGATCTAATTGGTTTTTTTGCTGTATGTCTCAAAGTTTATTTTCACGCCGTCAGTTTCTGACTTACGCTGGTGGTACTGCTGTAGTCGCCTCTCTTACTCCTTCTATCGCTTTCGCTTCATACCCGGATCAACCAAGAACGATTAGCATGAAC